>NZ_JAVJUO010000228.1:0-74352 GCF_040220555.1 Coleofasciculus sp. C1-SOL-03 | reverse complement strand
TTGGTGGTGATGGATTTCGGATGGACAGGGACATTAACGGCGCCCGTGGGATTTTCCTACGGGCTTTGGGAGATATCCCCTCTCTAAGAGCTTGTCTTTTAGAGTGCATTGTTAGCATAAGTTAGCAAAATTATATCGGTTTACACGAATACCAAAGCCCTGAAAGTTTTACGATTAAAGGGGTTGCCAGTTCGACACTAGCTAGCTATGACCAAGAACACGGTGAGGTTGTGAATCTTTAGATCGCAATCCACCTAAATTTATCCCATCCTGTAAAGTATAGAGTTATAACTGTTCGATTGATCCTCAAACCATTGCACTCCGCAGGGATTACCCAGGATGTTTAACGCAACAGAAATTCTCATAAACTCATTTGTCCAAAGACTCCGGGATGGCTACCACCGGACTTACGGGGGGCTGAAAACCGACTATGAGGACATTATTGCTTGGGCAGGCAGTATGGCAATGGAAAATATTGCCAACAGCGATGCCCTCTATCATAATGTCGAGCATTCTATCCTCGTCACCTTAGTGGGTCAGGAGATTCTCCGAGGCAAGCATATCCGTGAAGGTGGCGTCACCCCAGAAGATTGGTTGCACTTTATCATTTCTCTGGTGTGCCACGACATTGGCTATGTCAAAGGCGTCTGTCGTCAGGATCGGGAAACGGAACGACTGTACGCGACGGGCAAAAATGGTGAGATGGTGCATCTACCCCCTGGCGCTACCGATGCATCCCTAACGCCTCATCATGTTGATCGGGCAAAACTGTTTATTGATGAGCGATTTGGCGGTCATAAACTGATTGACGCTGAACTGATTAAGCTCAATATCGAACTGACTCGTTTCCCCGTTCCTAAAGAAGGGGATCATCGAGATACCCTAAACTATCCCGGTTTGATTCGTGCCTCTGATTTAATTGGTCAGCTTTCTGATCCCCGCTATCTCAAGAAAATTAGCTCTCTATTCTACGAATTTGAAGAAACCGGTGTCAATCAAGCCTTAGGCTATGAGCATCCTGGTGACCTTCGCGCCGGTTATTCCAGGTTTTACTGGAATGGCGTGTTTCCCTTTATCCAGGAAGCCCTGCGTTACCTGTCCCTCACCCAAGAGGGTAAGCAAATCACCGCCAACCTCTACTCCAACGTGTTTGTTGTCGAACACGAAAAGAACGAAGAAGAACACCGACAACTTGCCCAACAGCTTAACTCTTAACCCGTTAACCCATGAACTGGTGGCAAAAACTGAAAAAGAACCCCTTGGCTCGGTTTGGCGCGATCGTGCTATTGATTTTCTACATTGCCGTGATTGCGGCTGATCTTGTCGCGCCTTATGACCCTTATGTCTCCCAACCCAATGGTTCCCTTTTGCCACCGACTCAAGTCTACTGGCGCACTCCTGAGGGCAGGTTTATTGGTCCCCATGTCTACCCAACCACCCAAGGACCCACGGATTTAGAGACGGGGAACCGAGAACTGATAGTGGATTGGCAAAGTCCCTCCCCCATCCGCTTCTTGGTTCAAGGTGCGCCTTACCCGTTTCTCCAACTGCGTTTCCCCTTACCCCCTAACTTTAAAGAGGTGGAGATCTTTGGCGGAATTCCGATGAATTTGCACTTGTTCGGTACGATTGGTGAAGGCAAACTGAATCTGTTGGGAACCGATGAGCAAGGTCGCGATCAATTCAGTCGGTTGGTGCATGGGGGGCGCATTAGTCTCAGTATCGGGTTAGTGGGAATTGCTATCTCTTTTCCTCTAGGTTTAATTATCGGCGGAATTTCTGGCTATTTCGGGGGGTGGATTGATGCCCTGCTGATGCGCCTGGTGGAAGTGATGATGACAATTCCCACCCTATACCTACTTGTGGCATTGGCGTCAGTGTTACCACCCGGACTCACCAGCGCCCAACGATTTTTGTTAATTGTTTTAATTACCTCGTTTATTGGCTGGTCTGGATTAGCCCGGGTGATTCGCGGACAGGTGTTGTCAATTAAAGAACGAGAATTTGTTCAAGCATCCCAGGCGATGGGGGCGAAACCGCTGTACATTATTGTCCGCCATGTGCTGCCCCAAACGGCAACCTATGTGATTATCTCAGCCACTCTCGCCGTCCCCAGTTTTATTGTGGCGGAATCGGTGCTGAGTTTAATCGGTCTGGGCATTCAGCAACCTGACCCCTCCTGGGGAAATTTGCTATCCTTGGCAACGAATGCTTCGATTTTGGTGCTACAACCCTGGTTAATTTGGCCCCCCGCCCTCCTGATTATCTTGACCGTGTTAGCCTTTAACTTGCTGGGGGATGGTCTGCGGGATGCCCTTGATCCTCGGAGTTTGCAGCGCTAGGGGAAAGATTTCCATTGGATGGCGATGGCGGCAAGGGGCGGCGTAGGGCAGTCTTTTGGGCAAAGTCTTTGCCTTCGGTGAGCAGATAATCGAGAAAGGTGCGAGCGACAACGGAGAGTTGTTTGCCGTTGGGGTAAACCGCATACCAGTATCGTTCAATCGGGAATTCTTCCACATCTAAAATGGTCAGTTGATTGCAGATGCCTTCTAGGGCTAAGGTGTGACGGGATAAGACCGAAATGCCTAAACCCCCCGCGATCGCTTGTTTAATGGCTTCATTGCTACCCAAGTCAAGCTGCACTTTTAGATTAATATTACGGGCATCAAACAGTTCTTGCACCGCCTTGCGCGTTCCTGACCCCGGTTCTCTCATAATAAAGGGTTCCTCTGCCAAACGCTCCAAGGGAATATTGGTTTCATTTACCAAGGGATGATCCGATGGCGCGATGACGACGAGGGGATTGTCAAGAATGGCTTCGTAGGTAATATCCAGTTCCGGGAGTTGACTCATGACATACAAGTCATCGGCATTGTCATTCAGACGATTGATGATGTGTTCGTGATTGGTCACCTGAAGCGACACATCAATGCCGGGATAACGCCGACAAAATGGACCGAGTAACCGAGGAATAAAATATTTCGCGGTTGTGATCACCGCCACCCGCAAGCGTCCCTGTTTCAGCCCTTGCAGGTCAGCGACGGTCATCTCAAACTGGTCTAAATGGTCAAATATGGCACGGCAGGTCTTGACGAGTTCCTCCCCCGCTTGGGTAAGATAAAGACGTTTGCCCACTTGATCAAATAAGGGAACACCAACCGCTCGGGTAAGCTGTTTTACCTGCATTGACACCGTGGGTTGAGTGAGAAATAATTCTTCAGCAGCACGAGTAAAGCTATTATGTCGAGCAACGGCTTCAAAGACTTTGAGCTGATGCAGCGTGGCTTGCTTCAACGATACTCCTCCTTGATCGGATTTGGATGCATAGATTATAGTCTATGTTTTCTATTAAAACAATGTATTTTTTCTATGGTAACTCTAGGCTAAGATTTCAGGTAACACCAAACAAGTGACAGTCTTCCTTCCATCCCGCGTTGCCCCCTAACCCAGTTACATGTTCAGGACTGAGCAGTTTGGTTTTAGCCTGTATTCTACAGGACGCTTAATCTGATCATCCCTGGGATTGGGGACAACGCCTTTTTTTTTGGTAAAGGCAGAAGGCAGAAGGCAGGAGGCAGGAGGCAGAAGGCAGAAGGCAGAAGGCAGAAGGCAGGAGGCAGGAGGCAGAAGGCAGAAGGTTTATTTTAGAGGTCAATCTCTTTAGTTGGCGCAGGCAATTTATCTAAATCAGGGAGTTCGACTAATTCCTTCTCGGTTTCCTTGACCTCAACGGGCAATCGTAGCGGTTCGGGTGTTTCTTCCGCTTCAATGAAGTAACTTGCCAGGGGTAGAGCTTGTTCGAGATCCTCTAAGGGTCGAGTAATCACAGTAACCGCCACCAGTTCCCCAATCCGTTGGGCTTCAGCCATACCCACTTGCAGCGCCATGGCGACTTCCGCCACTCGACCCCGGATAATCACCGTGCATAAGCCCGCGCCAATGGTTTCGTAACCCGTCAGTTCTACATCGGCGGCTTTAAGCATCGCATCGGCTGCACCAACGATCGCCGGAAAGCCGCGAGTTTCTAGAAGTCCCAGGGCTTGGGAACTGTGGCGCGATCGCAGTTGCTGTTGCGCCTCTTCTAGCAAATGAGAACCCAGAGGTAAAACCACCTCTAAGTTCGGGAACGGTCGGGGAATCACCAGAGAGGACAATAACTGACCTTCTCGTTTCGCATGGTCAACCCCAGCTTGCACCGCAATCCGCACTTCTGCTGTAGCACCGCGCACAATGGCTGTACAGTGACCACTACCAATTTTCTCAAATCCGATCAACGTCACGCCAGATGCCTTGAGCATCGCATCAGCCGTACTCACAATCACGGGGAAACTGAGCGTAGACACCAAACCCAAAGAGGAATGACGAAAGCGATTTCGTTGAGTAGAGGGGGCGTGGGGGATAATTCCAGGGTTGTATGACTCCATAGCTCGGCTCTCCATGTCGTTGTTGGCTGTTCAGTGTTGCCTCTAATCCAGTCTAAGAAACCCAACACTCTAACCCTAACAACTTATCGGTATAACCTATCTCAGCGCTGATCTTAGATTACAACTTGGACGGTTTAATGATTTCCTTGCTCCCTCACCTCCGGTTCTAAGTACCTGGACATACAGTCTGTCTGCTGTACTAAGAAATGTTAACACGCCTCAAATCCTGACTGTTCCCTGTGTCCCTAATCTCAACCGTTAACTTTAATGAAAGTCCGACTACTTAGACGTGCAAACTAATGATTATAGGGAAATAGAGTTTTGAGAATCCGGTCTACACTCCCTTGTCCATAGATTGAGTTTCCCTCCGGGGAGTCAGCAGATTCCGGTTCCTCGTCCGGCGGGGACTCACTGGAACTGACCTCGGAATCAACATCTGGGTTGACCTCCTGCTGTTCAGACTGTTCAGCAGAGGAAGATGGATCAGATGCGATCGCCTCGGGTTCAGGATTCGCTGCTTCTGGGGGATTAGAGCGATCAACTGGAGGAGTTGCTGGTGGGGAAACCTCGGCAACTTGACGCCCGACATTGCCCACAACCGACCCGGCAGGAACCACGGTTAATCGCTCAATCGAAGCATTGTAAATCGTGGTCAGTGGACCAATACAGGCATTTGCCCCAATTTTCCCGTGACCCACAACCAATACCCCTGTACCCAAATTGACACCGATTTCTATCTCTAATGTCCCTTGGTCAGCGTGCAGAATTGAACCTGCACCAATACAAACACTCGCTGCGATACTAATTTTACTCTCCGGATTAGCCCGCAAAATTACTCCCGATGAAATCACAGCACTCGGATCAATGGTTACATCACCTTGCACGTAGACATGAGAGTGACTGCTCAATGGTAGTGGCAGGGGCAAATGCATTTTATAGTTATAGACGTGATAAACGTGAAGCTAATTCGGTCAATTGAAGCAGAAGTCCCACGATTTTGAAGTACATGATTAGGGATTACCTCTGTTGGCAAGGAAAGGGATTGAGGATGAAAACGTGTCAATGGTTTATTGAACAAGTTCGGAGAAAGCATTGATTTCAACCCTAACTCCATCACCAATCCTCAATCACAGATCACCCTTTCCTTTCCCGCTGACTTCTAAGGGTTACCGAGGTAATGATTGCTCAACTTGGCTTTTGAATCAGGGTTTCCAAGACACGCCGCTTGGCTTTGGGATCTATGCCAATTAGACGCACATATTCCCCACTATGTTCAGCCATACAGCCTTCTAACCCCTCAATCACCTCAGACACCTGATTCGAGTCGATCGGAGCGCAGCTTTGCCAGGAACTGGTGCGGAAGCGACGCTTGTCGGCGTGTTCGGTACCAATTTTGTAGCCCTGAGCTAATAAACCCCGGACTTGATCAATCGCCTCTTGGCTCAAAGAGGTGTCTGTGGGTGAGACTGAAGCCGATTTTGAGGGGGCGGATACCGGGGTTCTGGTGCTAGTGCGATCGCGCCGACCATTGGAAGACACCGATGTCCCTGTTGTCAAGGCTTTACTATCGGGTCGTTGAATAATTTCTTGCAGCACCCGTCGTTTGGCATTGGGGTCAATCCCAATCAAGCGCACATACTCGCCCTCATGGTCGGCTAAACAGTCGATAATCGCCTCCATCACCTCTGATTCGCGATTCGATTGAATCGACATCGCACTCTTCCAGGAACTGGTGCGGAAGCGCCGCTCATCGGCATATTCTAAGCCAACCCCATAGCCTTGGGCGACCAGTCCCGCCACCGTTTGCTGAAGATCAGACTCCAGTTGGGGTTGTGAACGGGAAACCTGACGGTTGTTGTTCGCCGCAGGCTGACTGTAACGATAACTCGAAGAGGCTTTAGAGGGGGTGGACTTGGACGGCTGATCACCAGGTCGTTGGATAATTTCTTCCATCACCCGCCGTTTGGCTTTCGGGTCAATCCCAATCAGGCGGACATATTCACCTTGATGATCCTGCAAGCAATCGCTCAAAGCATCAAGTACCTCGGATTCTCGGTCTGAGTGAATCGCGATCGCACTCTTCCAAGAACTCGTCCGGAAGCGCCGCTCATCGGCATATTCGGCACCAATCCGATATCCTTGAGCTAACAGTTGACGAATTTGTTTTTGCAGATCTGAACTTATGGCTGTAAATGAAGGCATGGAACTATAAGAATAAGAAGAACGACGAGACGGTTGATTTCCATTTTCTTGATCAGAGTCAGAGGCTTGAACCCTCTCCTTGCGGATTGGCGCAATACAAGCTTCATCCTCTGCACACTGATACCCTGATCGCAATGCATCGTTGCAGGCGATCAGATTATGAGCAAACGTGAGATCCTCCTCTTGGACATCGGGCAATCGATCCGCTTGCTGCTGGTTATTAATCACTGCTCCAGAGGGTACATATTTCCCCGGTGGGATTTCCACATCTTGCACCAAGGCGTGCATCATCACGATACAGCCATGACCGATGCGAGCATTAAACACGGTGGAGCGAAAGCCAATAAAGCAATCATCTCCAATGTAAGCTGGACCATGAATCAGGCATAGGTGAGTAACGGAGGTATTCTGACCAATCCAGACGGAGTAAGCTTTTTTGTCATCCCCCATCACTCGCCCATCTTCTAAGCCATGAATCACCACTCCATCTTGAATATTCGAGCCAGCGGCAATATAAAATGGTCCACCTTCGTCTGCTCGAATGGAAGTCCCCGGCGAAATTAGGACATTTTCGGCGATTCTCACATCTCCGATAATATTAGAAAAGGAGTGGACGTAGGCACTTTCGTGAATTTGGGGTTCCGCCAAACTTTTTGACCAAGGGGTCGGGGGTGCCGCGTAGCTACGAACTACCATGATAATATTTTCCTGCCTTGCACAACGTCTATCAACGTGTTGTTTTGTTTGGATTACACCAAGAGCATTTCATCCATACGTCTTGGATGTTTCCCCCAATGGGGCTATAAAGATCTTTGTTTAAGCTGACTCTCAAACCATCAGCAATTCTAGATTGTTAGGTTTATGAAGGAGACACTTTGGGTTAAAACCAGGGTACTGAGCCAGGGGGTATTGGGTGGACTCCCCTCCCGCCAGCAGAATACCTATTGGCTTGATGACGCCAAATTCGGGTATGAATTCTTGATCGGGCGGTCAGTCATCTTCGACCGATACGGGAGTCAGATTCAGGGCTTACTCGTGATTGGTGTTAACGATTTCAGATGACTTTTTTCACCCCAGACTATCGATATTGATCTTTTTTACTGTAGAGAATGTGACTATCTACACTAACAGTGTCAATAATCCCCACTACCATAGCATCAATAGGACGTTTATCACTTTCACCCACCTGACGAGCGGCGCTGCCACAACTCACCAAAACCCACTCATCCACACCCGCACCGACGACATCTGCTGCCACTTCGTAGTTGGGTAGAGGTTTACCCTCGTCATCCATAAACTGTACTAAGAGAAATTTTACACCTCTCAGGCTGGGTTCTTTACAAGTACTAACGACTGTCCCCCGCACTCTGGCAATTTGCATTTATCCTCCACGGTTGGGATTTTGGATCGTCGGATTTGGGCGGATTGAGTTACTGTTTTTTAGTGAGCGAGTCTTGCTTCTATCTCAATCCCCAATCAACCTTTCCCATTATTTTTCTAAGGATTAAGGATAAGGGTATTGGTCTTAGGGACGGTTCAGCGGACGGATGGCATTGGTGCTTTCTCGGAACTGTTCCACGTCTTCCGTGTACCGAATGGGCAGTACGTACTCTAGGTTTTCATGAGGACGGGCAATAATGTGGGTGGATAGAACCTGACCCCCATTCACCCGCTTGACGTTATCCACCCCAGCGGCGACGGAGGCTTGGACTTCCGACACATCGCCCCGGACGATAACCGTCACCCGACCACTACCGATTTTTTCGTACCCGACTAACGTGACGCGAGCGGCTTTCACCATGGCGTCAGCGGCTTCGACCACAGCCGGAAAGCCGAGGGTTTCTACCATTCCAACGGCGATTGACATGAACGTTTCTCCAAAATCTAGGGGTTTCTCTGTCTCTGTTTTGACACCTTGGGAGCGCCAGGATTTAGCCCAATCTAAGCGTAGAGGTCTCGCTAATAGGATCGGAATTGTTCCACGGCTTCGCTATATCGAATCGGTAGGACGTATTCCAAGTTCTCGTGGGGACGAGCAATGATGTGGGTGGATACGACTTCACCCCCATTCACCCGATTGGCGGATTCGACGCCAGCGGCGACAGAGGCTTGGACTTCTGAGACATCGCCCCGAACAATCACCGTAACCCGCGCACTACCAATTTTTTCATACCCGACTAAGGTGACACGGGCGGCTTTCACCATGGCATCGGCGGCTTCGACGACAGCCGGAAAGCCTTTGGTTTCAATCATTCCTACAGCAATTGGCACGTTGATTTTCTCCTTGTGAATACGTTGACCATGACTCAGCCCATCCCGGTTGGGCAAAAATTTGGACGGGAATGCCGAATTTTAGACTAATGAATGACTAGCCAAAATCAAGCATAGGGAAGCTTGGCACAATTGACAATATAAATTATTATGATAATTCTTAATCAAAATGTTTAACAAAACTTAACGCTAGGGCGATAATAATCCAGAGGAGGGGCAAAATTCTCAGCTTTTGCCAAATGTTGGCTTTGTTTTATAATCTTTGGGTAACGTTTTTATAAGTTAAAGTGAATCATCTCCAGACGCTGGGACAATCCCCTCATCATCAAGCCGAGGCAGCAGGTCGGAGAAACGCCTGACCGACCAAGTCACGTTATGCAAAGGCTCTATGATTAACTATAAGCTTAGTTTATCACTTTGATTAAATTGACGTTTAATTAAATTAAATAGAGGGACTCAACGGGCGATCGCACCAGCGAATTCCTCTGTCAATACACAACACACAACAATACGCAAAATTCTGTATCGATTGATCCAGTGGTAAAAAACCAACGAGGTAGACAAGCGGGATGACAGAGTTTCTGAATCAGACAATTTGGTTAGTGCCGTTTTATGGGTTAATTGGCGCAATTTTAACCTTACCTTGGGCAACAGGGGTGATTCGTCGCACCGGTCCGCGTCCGGCTGCCTATTTTAACCTATTAATGACGCTATTTGCCTGTATTCACGGCGCGGCTATATTCCAGTCTACCGTGAATCAGCCGATGGTGAACGAGTTTGTGTTTGACTGGCTGCAAGTCGGCGGCGTCAATTTCTCCTTCGCCTTGGAAGTGTCGCCGGTGAGTACAGGTGCTGTGGAAGTAGTCACCAGCCTCAGCCTATTGGCGCAACTCTATGCCCTCGGCTACATGGAAAAAGACTGGGGCTTAGCCCGCTTTTTTGCCCTCATGGGATTCTTTGAAGGGGCGATGAGTGGGATTGCCTTAAGTAATTCCCTACTCTTGAGTTATGCCCTGTTGGAAATGCTGACCCTCTCCACCTACTTACTCGTCGGCTTTTGGTATGCTCAACCCTTAGTGGTGACGGCAGCACGAGATGCCTTTCTGACTAAGCGGGTGGGGGACTTATTGCTGTTAATGGGGGTTGTCACCCTGGGAAGCCTCGCGGGTAGCTTAAACTTTAACAATTTATACGAGTGGGCAGGAACCGCAAACCTTCCCCCCCTCCTCGCCACATTGCTAGGATTAGCCCTAATTGCTGGACCTTTGGGCAAATGCGCTCAATTTCCCCTGCATTTGTGGCTAGATGAGGCAATGGAAGGACCCAACCCCGCCTCCGTGTTGCGGAATTCCTTGGTTGTCTGCTGTGGGGCGTATGTGTTGATTAAGCTGTTGCCGATTTTAGCCCTATCCCCGGTTACATTATCGGTGTTAGTGGTGATTGGTACAGTCACAGCAATTGGTGCCTCCTTAGTCGCCATTGCCCAAATTGATATTAAGCGATCGCTCTCCCATACCACCAGTGCTTATCTAGGATTGGTATTTATCGCCGTGGGTACCGGACGTGCGGATATTGCCGCCGCCTTACTCCTCGCCCACGCCTTTGCCAAAGCCCTATTGTTTATGAGTACGGGTTCGATTATTCTCACCACCAGTAACCAAAATCTCACCGAGATGGGGGGGTTATGGTCTCGGATGCCCGCCACTACCACTGCCTTTGTTGTCGGCACAGCCGGGATGATTGGACTATTGCCCCTAGGGGGGTATTGGGCGTTAAGTAAAGGGATTAATTCCCTGTGGGCAGATTCACCCAGATTAGTGGCAACGTTTATCGTGGTCAATGGGATTACCGCCCTGGGATTAACTCGCGTCTTTCGCCTAGCCTTTCTAGGGAATCCCCAGCCCAAAACCCGCCGTACCCCCGAAGTGGCGTGGCCCATGGCGTTACCGATGGTGGGGTTAACTGTGATTACTCTGGGGATGCCGTTGTTGCTGCAACAGTTAAACTTGTTACCCCCTGCCAAGTATGAGTATTTAATTGAAGTCCCCCAACTGGTATTATTGGGTTCCAGTTTAATCGGTTGTGCGATCGGTGGGTTAATTGACTTGCCGAGAACTGGAATCAGATCGGTTAGCTTACCGGTGCGATTTTTGCAAGACCTTTTAGCGTATGATTTCTACGTCGATCGCCTCTACAATTTGACGGTTGTGTTTGCTGTGGACTTATTTTCTAAACTGACGGATTGGATTGATCGGCATATCGTCGATGGTGTGGTGAATTTAGTTGGTTTAGCGACTGTGGTTGGGGGTCAATCGTTGAAGTATAGCGTGTCGGGGAAATCTCAGTTTTACCTGTTAACGATTCTGATTGGTGTCAGTTTATTGGCGCTGTTAATGAGTTGGCCCCTCAGTCAGTGGGATTGGGAACGGTGGTTATTTCTGAATGGGCAATAAAACGGTTGTGTCTATCGTTTAGTGACCTAACTCTAAGGTGACTCAACCCGCCCTGATTGGTTGGTATCGAAAGGAAATTTTTTTAACGCAGAGGTACGCAGAGGTTAACGCAGAGGGACGCAGAGGGGTGATGAGAATTGATGCTCAATGACGTGGTTTGTCAATTGCAGCGAATATAACGAAGGACTAGGGACGAAGGACAAAGGACATAAGATGAATAAGAAAAGACGAATAAGAAATTATGCTAAGTGCTTTGATTTTAGTGCCGCTATTCACTGCCCTTGTCGTCGGATTTTTGCCTACAAATCTGATGGTAAAAGGGGCGCGTAAAGTCACCCTGATTGTTACCAGTGGCCTATTTATTTGGTCACTGGTGCTACTAGCGCAGTTTAATCCTAGTGAGATAAACCTTCAGTTTCAAGAGCAACTCTCTTGGATTGAGTCGATTGGGTTAACTTACAGTTTAGGTATCGATGGGTTGTCCATGCCTTTACTGGTTTTAAATGGTTTACTTACTGCGATGGCGGTGTACTGTAGCGATGAGGAGTTAGAACGCCCGCGATTTTATTACACACTGATTCTGTTATTAAATGCAGGAGTAGCGGGGGCATTTTTGGCGCAAGACTTGTTGCTGTTTTTCCTGTTTTATGAACTGGAATTGATTCCCTTATATTTGTTAATTGCCATCTGGGGCGGAAAACGGCGCGGCTATGCGGCGACCAAGTTTCTCTTATATACAGCGGTGTCGGGGGCGTTGGTTTTAGCCGTATTTTTAGGTTTGGTCTTTTTGAGTGGGGCAAATAGTTTTGCCTATAGTACTGTGCAGAACTTAGCCTCATTATTACCTGTGGCGCGTCAATTGGTATTATTAGGCGGAATTCTGATCGCGTTTGGGATTAAAATTCCTTTGGTTCCCTTCCATACCTGGTTACCGGATGCCCACGTTGAAGCCTCGACACCGATTTCCATGCTGTTAGCCGGGGTGTTGCTGAAGTTAGGAACCTATGGATTATTGCGCTTTGGTTTAGGCTTATTCCCCGAAGCGTGGACAGTTGTTGCGCCTTGGTTAGCAATATGGGCGGTAGTCAGTGTTCTCTATGGCGCGTTTAATGCGATCGCGCAACGGGATATGAAGAAGATGGTGGCGTTTAGTTCAGTGGCGCACATGGGGTATATTTTACTAGCGGCTGCTGCGGGGACATCGATTTCCCTGGTGGCGGCGGTGATGCAAATGGTGAGTCATGGGTTAATCTCGGCGTTACTGTTTTTCCTGGTGGGGGTGGTGTATAAGAAGACGGGGTCGCGAGATTTAGAGGTTCTCAATGGATTATTGAATCGGGAACGGGGATTACCGTTGATTGGTAGCTTTATGGTATTGGCGGTGATGGCGAGTGCGGGAATTCCAGGAATGGTAGGATTTATCTCAGAATTTCTGGTGTTTCGCGGGAGTTTTCCGGCGTTTCCGGTGCAAACACTTCTGTGTATGATTGGGACGGTATTAACGGCGGTGTATTTCCTAATTTTGCTGGATCGTACCTTTTTTGGGCGTCTCTCGGCGCAGGTGATTCATTTACCTCGTGTTTATTGGCGGGAACGAATACCGGCGATTGTGTTAGCGGTGTTGATTGTGATTTTTGGGATTCAACCGGGATGGTTAGTGCGGTTGAGTGAAACCACTACGGCGACGATGGTGACGAATTCACCGACAATTGCTTTAGGGAAATAAGGCAGATGGCAGATGGTAGATGGTAGATGGGAAGTTAATACTAAGTCAGGGCGGGTTTTGCATAAAGGTTACTATCAATAGCGAAAAGAAAGTTCCTAAACCCGCCCCTACACACTCAAACCTAATTGCTATGGTCATTAGTCAAAAAACATCTAAAACTCATCCCCTAGAACCTTACATTAAACGCCTGAACTCAGGTGAAGCGCTGCTGGTGGATTCACCGGAGAATGTGCTGGAGGTTGTGGGAATTTTACATAGTTATGGTATTGTCTTAGATGCCTATTCGCGCAATCTGATTTATATTGCTGACAATCAGTTTTTAGTCTTTTTCCCCTTTTTCAAATACTTTAATGGGGATGTGTCTTTTCAGAAACTATTGCAGCACTGGTGGCATGATCGGATTAATTTTGAATATGCCGAATACTGTATGAAAGCCATGTTTTGGCATGGAGGTGGGGGATTAGATACGTATCTGGATACGCCAGACTTTCAGCAACACTGTGCCGCTGCGATTCAGGTAAAGTTTAAGGGGAATCCCTTTGTTCAAGGGTTAAACTGGTTATTTCCCGATTTTCTCACCGAACAAATGCGTCAGATGGCATACTACAGTGGCTTGGGTCAATTCTGGCGGGTGATGAGTGATATGTTTATGGCGTTATCGAGTCGCTATGATCAGGGGGAAATTAAGACGATTCCGCAGGTGGTGGAACATATTTTAAATGGATTAGTGGCGGCGGCGAATAAACCGATTACCTATAGCGTGAAACTTGGTGATCGCGTGTATGATATCATTCCCAAATCCGCTGGGTTAACCTTTCTCATGGATACAGCAGTTCCCTATGTGGAGGCGATTTTCTTTCGGGGAACACCGTTTTTGGGGACGGTTTCTTATAACGCCCAAGCGAATCAGATTCCGCCAGAACAAGGTAAGTTTACTTATGGGGCATTATATGCCGATCCGTTACCTGTTGGTAGTGCGGGAATTCCACCCACATTATTGATGCAGGATATGCGTCATTATTTACCGGATTATCTGCATCAAGTTTATCAGCGATCGCGTCGGGGAGAGGATGATTTGCGGGTGCAGATTTGCCAAACGTTTCAGAAGTCGATGTTTTGTGTCACAACGGCGGCAATTTTGGGTTTAGCGCCGCATCCGTTGGATACAACGGAACCGGATCAGCAGGCGGCAAATCGGGCGTATTTGGAGAATTGGATGGATCGATTTGTCACATCGCGGATCACTGATGTTAATCAGTGAGGTTGATACCAATGAGGGGGGTAGAGTCAAGGTATTGCTTGGGTTTTCCGCTTAAGTTGACGCCAATGTCCCTAAACCCGCCCCTACACAAAACTTTACGTAGAGACGTTTTGCATAAGTCCCTGACAGTGAGAGATACGACTCAGTATCGATATCGTGCTGCTGTCAGGTGAACTATGCATCCAACTCATGAGCCTTCTGGATATTCATCAACCGACTCTCCTTGCTCCGCTGTCCCCCTGAATTTGTTGAAAAGTGGACAGTTGCTAATGGTTAAACCTGACTGTCGGGGAGCCTTAATTATCCAAAAACGGTTTTATGCCGATTTTGTCGGTCCCGGTGCTGCGGTGGGCAGTAGTTTTGACGTTGATTGTACGTCAGTGTACGTAATTGGGGAGGTTGAATTTTATGCGCCTACTACATACACTGAACGCCAGCAAGCATTTCAGAAACGCAGGGAATATTGCGAAACGTTACAGTCGATGGTGATGATACCAACTCCCCTTGATCGCGCTGCAACTATCCTGCACCAATTGTCTCTTTGGTTGGACGTTAGTGTGATTTCTGAAATTCCATCGGGTTTAATTGCTCAGTTAGCCGGAGTGTTGACAAAGACTGTAACAATTATTCGTCGGCAACATCCAACTAATCCGGCAGAAAGATTAAATATTCATTAAAATTCTCAGCTAGATTATTTGATTTAACCCGAAAGTATGAGGTTGATTGAGCCATTCCAAGTGATCATGGCATCGTTACCGTAGTTTGGGAGTTTCACGATGCTTAGATTCTCTGTAAGTTGTACCCTCTCCGAATTAATTTCTCTCATTTTTTGTGCTGTTGTTGGCACAGGAATAATATTTATGGGATACTTTTTGGCATTATCTGTCGTCTAAGGGAACAATCTCACCCATTCAGGTGGGATGATGTTGTGCCAAAAGGTTAACCATGAGTCGTCGGTCAAGTTCTTACGCGGTTTTCGTCGCACTGACGGTTATAACTGTACTGTCTGTCATCGTAACCAATGTGCCGCGATCGCTCTCTGTATCCCCAAATCCTGGCAATGCTACTCTCATCGCCGCTACGCCGACTCAACCATGGCAAGATGCCAAATTGTTGCGTAATATTAAGGGACATACAGACGCCGTAGGTGCGATCGCGATTAGCCCAGATGGACAATTCTTCGCTACGGGTAGTGATGATCAAACGATTAAACTCTGGAACCTAAATACAGGTCAGCCGTTGCGGAGGCTTTCTGGACATTCGGATCAAGTTACGGCTCTCGCCATTAGTCCAGATGGGGAAAAATTGGTGAGTGGCGGGGGTATTGAGGACGGTTCGATTAAACTCTGGAATCTGAAAACAGGGGAATTGATCAAGACTCTCCAGAAAAAAGAAGGGATGATTCCCTCTTTGGCAATTAGTCCAGACGGAAAAATTCTAGCGAGTGGAAGAAGAGGAGAAGGGTTAGGGTTTATTTCGGAAATTGCCCTTTGGAATTTAGCAACAGGCGAACAACTGCTTCAATTTGAGATTGAAAATTTAACCCTCTCTCTTGCGTTTAGTCCCAATGGAGAACTCCTGGCTAGTGGTTCTGAGGATGGTACCATTCATCTATGGAATTGGCAGAGTGGGGAAATTTTGCATATTCTCCAGCATCCTCAGTCTTTAAGGGCTTTGGCGTTTAATCAAGATGGAAGCGTTTTGGTGAGTGAGAGTTTTGCCGAAACCATTAACGTTTGGAATCCTGAAACTGGGGAATTAGTTTCGACACCAGTGGAAAATCCTAAACCTGTGTTTGTGAATGCCTTGGCGCTGCATCCGTCGGGTAACATTTTAGCCAGTGCGTTAGGTCCTTATGGCAGATTAGGGTTATGGAATCTGGAATCGGGTGAGTTGATGACGATGTTGGAAGGGTTTTCGGGTTCGATTTTCTCCCTCGGCTTTAGTCATGATGGACAGATATTGGTGAGTGGGAGTAATGATGGCGCGATTACTATTTGGAGAACAGGGGAACGGTAGGGGTTTGGTTTCCAAACCCCTGAATCGTGCTAAATTTTGTCCTATTTATCCTATCGAAGGATTGAACACCGATAGAATGTAGGTTAAATAATACATTTCCAGTTAACAGCGGTGGGTTACGGCGGACACTTTATTAAATGGTTATCGCTTCTGTTTAAATTTCCGCCTAACCCACGATGGCGGCGTGGCACACCTTAATTGGTGGATTAGAATTGTAGGGGCGCATGGCATGCGCCCAGAAAATCGGCAAAATCTATCCCACAATTTTAGCTGAGTCGGGGCGGGTTTAGTTACTTATGGGTGAGGGAAGAAACGATAGTTGTAAAATCCACCCCTACATTGGGAAAGGGCGGGTTTTGAACAAAGGTTAATAAGTAGGTGGACACAATTAACGTGAACGGTTGAGATTCGGGAACAGGGAACAGGGAACAGGGAACAGTAAGGGTTTGAAGAGGGTTTACAAAACTTAATACAGTACCGTTTTCTTTTGTCCGACTACTTATCAATAGCCGAACGAAAGCCCATAAACCCACCCCTACATTGGGAAAGGGCGGGTTTTGAACAAAGGTTAGTATCAATAGCGCAACGAAAGCCCATAAACCCGCCCCTACAAACTATACTTCCTCAATTTCCGCCACTACCTAAAATAACTAAACTCAACAATGTCCCCGTATTCCAGAGACTGTGAACCAGCATGGGGGCGACAAGATTGCGCGATCGCGTGTACACGACTCCCAATACAATGCCTAACGTGGCTAAGGGGAGGACTTCTGACAGACTCAGGTGCGCGATCGCAAAGACGAGACTACTGGCGACAATGGCACCCCAAACAGGCATATAGCGCGTTAACGACGGTAACAAAAACCCTCGGAACATGAATTCTTCAAACAGGGGTGCAGCAATGCAAGCTGTGCTAAAAAATATCACAATCGCAACTGTATCCTGTCCTTCTAGCACCAGAGACAGAATCGGATTACTTCCTCCTTGTCCCTGCCATAATTTCTGATTCAGGAGTGAGACTAAAATCACCAGGGGTAGTGCCACTAAGTAGCCCCCTAATCCAAAAATAATCCCTTTTTTGCGGAATTTAATCCGAAACCAATCCTCTGGCAAGGGTAAAAAATCCTTGATCGAAAGGTAGAGGATTCCCAATCCTCCGGCGGCTAACAAAATGTAAGTCATTAAAACGTAGAATGCCTGCATTCTTACCGTAAAATTAGCCGGATTCAGATTGAACAAGCCGATTATCAGGGGCAGGATAAACAGAGGCAGGAGGATTTGACCGATAAAGAAAAAGCCGAGAATCAAGACTTGCCAAATCATTTCTCCATCCCAAGGCGTATCCCACGGGATAGTGCTGTTAGTGGCGAGGAGCGATCGCTCTCCCTGAAATAACCACTGACCCAGTAAAAATAGCAAGAGTCCCACCCCGATTAGACCGCCAATTCCAGGAATGGCACTAATTAGAGTTAATTTAACCAGGGCTTGTTTAGCTTTCTCTTTTTCTTGAAATTTTAGGGATAATAAAGCATCTTGACGCTGTTGCAATTGATAAAGCTGAAACAATGCCCGATACTGGAACCAACTCTCTAAATTTTGTTGAATTTTTGATTCTGCATCGGGTAAAATTCGAGGCGGATCACTCCAAAGACCCACTAATACGGCGGCAGCTTGGGCGGATGGCGTCGTTGCTGAAGCGGTACTTTTCAGGGTTTCTTGCTTAATCAACTCATTCCACGTCTGAATCGCCATCTCTGTTCTACCCTGTTGAGCTTGCAGTAGTCCCAACCGCACATTTAGTTCATCGATGAGCTGTTCTGTCTGAGATAATGACTTTTGCAACTGCTTTCGCTGCTGAGAGGTCATCGGAGCCTCATCAATGGGAGCGATTTGCATTTGCGGTTTAGTGAGTTCCTCACCGATAGATGTTGTCACATCCGGGTTTGAGGACAGTTGTCCCAGTTTGGCGATAATTTTCGATTGAGTTGTCTGTGCTGTTTCCAGCACTTGTTCATATTGCTCTTGGGCATTTTCCAACGGATTATCACCCAGTAAGGCATTCCGTGCCGTCGCTAAATCCTCATCTCCTTCTGTTGCTAAACGCTGACCTTCGGTAGCATGGAGTAACAAATTGGTTTGGTAAAGTTCCAAACGACTTTGTATTTGAGGCTGACCCCAGCTTTCCACCAAAGAAAGGCTGACTTGTAAGAGTACAGCAACTGTCAGTACCGCCAAAATCAACCGTTTAATCACTAACCCAGTATTCATGAACCCCCCAAAAAACGTAATAAGTCATAAGTCATAAATAATAAGTCATAAGTTCTAACGTTCTCAAAAAATATTTAGTAACAAAGCTCACTGTTTTTGTTTCAGATGTAATCTGTCGCATTCTGGCTTTTCCGGGGAAGTCTTGAAACCCTGTTGATAGGGAAAATACACAATAAAAATTAACCTCTTCCCCATCTCCCAGACGTAGCATGCTACGTCTCTACATTGCTTCCCCAGCTTCCCAGCCTTTTTGCACCGCAGGTGGGCGGTTAAACTAAAAATGACCCTGATATTTGAAGATGCCCCAAGGATGCTACCAGCATTTGGGTTAATCTGGCTACTATTCATAAATTGGTCACATAGGAGCAAAAGGATTGACTACTCGCGTCATTATTGTACGGCACGGTCAGAGCAGCTATAATGCCCAGCAACTCATTCAAGGACGCTGTGATGAGTCCGTGTTAACGGAAACAGGGGCTGATGATGCCCGTAAGGTGGGTGCTGCCCTCAGTAGCTTGAGCCTTGATGCTGTTTATTGCTCTCCTCTCCAACGAGCGAAGCAGACCGCAGAGGTCATTTTACCTTATTTGTCTGGCTCACCCCCTCTCCAACCATCAGAAAACCTGATGGAAGTCGATTTACCCTTGTGGGAAAAAGTGGCTAAATCTGACGCCCGGACAAATTTCCCGGAAGATTATCGGTGCTGGAAAGAACGTCCGGAAGATTTCTATATGGAAATCACTACGTCGGAGGGAACCCGGAAGCATTTTCCTGTCTTGGCACTTTATCAACAAGCGCAACAATTCTGGCAAGAGATTCTACCTCGCCACCAAGATGGCACGATTTTAATCGTGGCACACAATGGCATCAATCGCTGTTTGCTGAGTAGCGCCTTGGGTATTTCTCCCGCCCGTTACCAGTCCGTCTTACAATCCAACTGTGGCATTAATGTTCTGAATTTTACGGGCGGTTGGGGTGAACCCGTGCAATTAGAGTCTCTCAATCAAACCGCTCATGTTGGTACGCCGTTACCGACACCTCGCCCCAGTAATCGGGGGTTGCGTCTGCTGCTGGTACGTCACGGGGAAACCGAGTGGAATCGTGTCTCCCGCTTCCAAGGCGGGATTGATGTGCCGTTAAATGAAAATGGGCGTCAACAGGGACAGCAGGTGGCTGAGTTTCTTAAGGATATTCCGATTGATTTTGCCGTTACCAGTCCGATGTTACGTCCCAAGGAAACCGCTGAATTGATTCTCCAGTATCACGGTGGTATTCCGCTAGAACTTGAAGACAAGTTTCGCGAAATTAATCATGGACTGTGGGAAGGGAAATTAGAGTCAGAAATTAACCAAGAATACGCGGATTTATTGCATCAATGGAAAGTTGCTCCAGCGACGGTACAAATGCCCAATGGTGAAAATTTAAACCAAGTATGGGAGAGGGCTACAGCCGCTTGGGATAGGATGATTCAAGTTAAAGCTGGAATGGCTGAGTCTGAACTAAAAACAGGTTTAGTTGTGGCACACGATGCGATTAATAAAGTGATCCTTTGCCATGTTTTGGGATTGAGTTCAGAATCATTCTGGAGTATTAAACAAGGGAATGGGGGTGTGAGTGTGATTGAATATACTCAAGGTTTGGACAAGTTACCTGTTGTCCAGGCGATGAATATCACAACTCACCTTTCTGGAGATATTTTCGACCGAACGGCAGCAGGGGCGTTATAGCAGTAGACACATCGATTGGGACTTTCGGCATCATTGTAGAGACGTTGCATGCAACGTCTCTACATGTTGGTGGAAATAAACTCAACCCTGTTAAGTTAGATAAATAATTCTCAAAGCCTTACAAATGACCAATGACTAATGACAAAAACCATGTTTCAAACCAATCCGCCTCAAGACCCGAAAAAAGTTTTGCCCACGATGTACGATCTCAAAAGCGAAGACCCAAAGGAACCCGGTTTGCCTGACAAATATCACCTACTACAAGCACGTTTCCTTGAAGATACCTTCTGTCCTCCTAACTACCCAACGGATCGCATTTTTGTTGCCAGCGATTTGAATCTTTACTACAATCCACGCCAACCTAATTGGTACAAACGCCCCGACTGGTTTGCTGTAGTGGGGGTTGATAGACTCTATGAACAACGGGATTTACGCATGAGTTATGTGGTGTGGCAAGAAGAAGTTAATCCCTTTGTCGTGGTAGAACTGATTTCACCGGGTACTGAAAAAGAAGACTTGGGGGAGACGCTGCGGGAAGCGAATCAACCGCCGACAAAGTGGGAAGTTTATGAACGTATTTTGCGCGTTCCCTATTACATCGTGTTTAATGGTCGCACGAACCAGCTAAGAGCGTTTCAGTTAATGGGTAGTAGCCACACTGAGTTAGACTTGAGTGAACCGCATGTGTGGATGAACGATATTCAGCTAGGGTTAGGACTGTGGCAAGGTTTCTATGGGGAATGCGATCGCCTCTGGTTGCGTTGGTATGATGTACAAAGCCACTGGATTTTGACTTCCTCAGAACGAGAACGACAAGGAGTTGAACGAGAAAGACGACGGGTAGAGAGATTGGTCGAACAATTGCGATCGCTTGGTGTGGAACCGGATTTGGGTTAAGTATCACCAATAATACAAGTTAAGAAACAATAAGTTCTCACCTCTGGAGAAGAGGCTGCGGATTGCGGCAAAGTTTGGCAGTATAAAGAATAGGTATGTGCTGCTAGTGCAGTGTGACGGAAATAGTCCTACAGTTAATCACCAGGAGAGAGAAAAAGGATATAACATCAAGTTTACAGCCTTGGAGTCTGTTTGTCCCAGCTACAGCCTGCGCCCTACCCAATTATTATGCAGCCTGACACCACCGCCACTACCTTACCTGCTTTAGAGCATTTCATCGACGCTCATCCCCTAAGTATTAATGCTGAAGCAACCCTAGTTGAAGCGATCGCTCTGTTAAATCAAGGACAATCCTTGTCGGCGTACCCGTCTGGGCAAATTCCCCGAAAACCAGAACGTTCCCGTCGCTGCGTCTTGGTGACTGAAAACTCAGCGTTGAGGGGAATAGTCACCACACGGGACTTGATTAAGCTGATGCTAGCTGGGGTGAATTTTCCAGACACCAAGGTGGTTGATGTGATGGTGCGATCGCCTGTTACGTTAACTCTCTCTGATTCCTGTCATCTGTTTACCGCTTTATCCCTGTTCGAGAGCTATTCGATTGATCATCTCCCGGTTTTGGATGAACAGGGAAAACTCATCGGATTAATTACAGTAAATAGTATTTGTCAAGGGTTACCAGAACTGAATTGGCTCCAGTCACAATCCGTGGCGACGTCAATGACGACTCCGGGGCTACAAGTCCCCTTAACCACCTCGATTCTGGACGCGGCACAACAGCTCATCAAGACTCAGGAAGATTGTGCCGTATTGATTCAGGACACAGAAATCGGAGATGAAATTAACGGGAAAACCTTGACCCAACACCAGGCGATCGCGTCTCACTCATCCTCAGCTTATGACCATTGTTTACCTGTAGGACTAATTACAGAACAGGATTTAATCCACTGTTTACAGCTCTCTGTCTTTGGACTGGACTTGTCAAAAACACCTGTGTCTATGGTGATAAAAAAACCGCTGTTGAGTCTCCATCCGGAGGATTCCCTAAAGCAGGGACTCGAACAGATGCGGCAAGTTGGGCAAATTCCTCAATTAGTGTACCAATCTCCGGAAAATTTCCTCGGCATTTTCACCCCAACGAACATCATTAAAGCGCTGAATCCTCTGACGCTGCTGAATCAAGTTGAACAATTACAGCAAACAATTAATCAACAAGCCAACCAACTTCAGCAAACCCTGAATGACTTAAGCCAAGCGGAAACGACTGTGGAAACAAGCCATCAGCGTTTGCAGTTGATTCAGACAATAGCTAGCAAGCCCACATTGAACGGGAAAGACTGGCAAAGAGAATTGAGTGAGTTGACAGAAGCCCCCTCAGCATCCCCTTGTCTTCCCTCCTCTTCATTAGTGGAAACTCCCGGCGATCATGCAATTGAGCCGCCTCAGGTTGCCAATATCGTCAAAACCGCAACGGAACGGTTGGAATTAATTCTCCACGCCTCCCAAGATGGATTTTGGGACTGGAATATGATGACTGGGGAAATTTATTTCTCGCCCCGATGGAAAGAAATGTTGGGTTACGCCGATTGGGAATTGCCGAATGAATTGGCGTCTTGGGAGAAGGTGATTTTTGACGAAGATCGAATGGCGGCATTAAAACTGATTGAAGACTATAACAAGGGTAAGGTTTCTCGCTTCCAAACCGTCCAACGCTTCCATCATAAAAATGGCTCAACAGTTTATATTTTGTCCCGGGCAATTCATCAAAAAGATGCCGCCGGTCGAGTAATCCGTATGGTGGGAACTCATACCGATATTACCGATCGCAAACAAGCGGAGGCAACTTTACAAGCTGAATATTCCTTTAAAACCCAACTGATCGAACGGATGGGAGAAGGTGTCTGTGTCTGCCATAGTATTGACACCTATCCCTATATCCGCTTCACGGTTTGGAATCAGCAGATGGTGGAGATTACCGGGTATACCGTTGAGGAAATTAACCGTCGAGGCTGGTATCAGACATTCTATCCCGATCCGAAACAACGTAGCCAAGCCGTTAAGCGAATTGCTCAAATGCAACGGGGAGAGGATTTAGTCGCAGAGAAATGGGACATCGTTCGGGCGGATGGTAGCCACCGTATTTTATCGATCTCCACATCTAGAATTGAAACCTCAGAGAATCAGACTCATATCTTAGCCTTAATTCAAGATGTGACCGAACGCCTGCACTCGGAAACCGCGTCGCAGCAACAAGCCGAACGGGAACGGTTAATTCGAGCGATCGCACTGCGGATTCATCAGTCGTTGGAGTTGGAGACGATTCTCAACACCACGGCGGGTGAAGTACGGCACTTCCTGCAAACGGATCGGGTGCTAATTTATCGCTTCAATCCCGATTGGAGTGGCGTCGTCGCCGTGGAGTCAGTGGAGTCAGAAACGTTATCGGTGTTGGGACAAACCATTTATGACCCCTGCTTTGGCGAGAAGTCGGCGGTGCGTTACCAACAGGGTTATATTCATACCTTGGAAGATATTTACACGGCAGATATTTTACCCTGTTATCGCGACTTTTTAGCCGATCTTCAGGTCAGGGCAAACCTAGTCGTACCGATTCTCCAGGGACAAAAATTGTGGGGGTTACTGATTGCCCACCATTGTCATCATCCTCGCCATTGGCAAACCGTTGATATTGACCTACTACAGCAACTAGCCACCCAAGTCGCGATCGCGATTCAACAGTCTGAATTGTATCAGCAGTTATCCACGGAACTCATTGAACGCAAACAGGCGGAAACCGCCCTCCGACAGCAAGCTGAACGAGAACGATTAATTAGTGCGATCGCCCGTCGCATTCGCCAATCATTACACTTAACCGAAATTCTGAACACGACAGTAACGGAAGTGCGGCATTTCCTGCAAACGGATCGGGTGTTAATTTACCGTTTCAATCCCGACTGGAGTGGCGTAGTCGAAGTCGAGTCTGTCGCCGTGAAAGAGTTATCGGTATTGGGGCGCACGATTTTTGATCCCTGCTTTGGCGAGAAGTCAGCGGTGCGTTACCAAAAGGGTGATATTCATACCCTGGAGGATATCCACACGGCTAATCTGGAGTCCTGTTATCGTAACTTTCTTGCCGATTTACAGGTGAGAGCAAATTTAGTTGTGCCGATTATACAGGGACAAAAATTGTGGGGACTACTGATTGCCCACCACTGTAATCTTCCCCGACATTGGCAGCCTCAAGAGACAGAGTTACTGGTACAACTTGCCACCCAAGTTGCCATTGCGGTACAACAATCGGAACTCTATCAACAAGCCCAGGCGGATTTAAGCGAACGCAAACAAGCAGAAGCCGCCTTACAACAGCAACTCCAGCGTTCATTACTGCTTAAACAAATTACCCAAGACATTCGCCAAAGTTTAGACGCCCAACAAATTTTTCAAACTACCGCGACTCAAATTGGTCAAGCCTTTCGCGTCAACCGTTGTGTGATTCACACCTATGTGGCTTCCCCTGCGCCCCAAATCCCGTTTGTCGCCGAATATTTAGAACCGGGGTATTCCTCCATCCTCAATGTCAAGATTCCGGTGGCTAACAATCCTCACATTCAACAGGTATTAGCCGCCGATCGCGCGATCGCCTCTAACAACGTTTACGACGAGCCTTTGTTACAAAATGCCACCGTAATGTGTGACCAGGTAAACCTGAAATCCATGCTGGTTGTGCGGACATCATATAAGGAAAAACCCAATGGGGTGATTTGTCTACATCAGTGCGATCAGTATCGTCAATGGAGTAATGATGAAATTGAATTACTCGAAGCCGTTGCCGATCAAGTGGGAATTGCCCTTGCCCAAGCTGAACTCCTCGAACAAGAAAAGCACCAACGACAACAGTTAGCCGAACAAAACGTGGCGATGGAAAAAGCCAAACAGATCGCCGAAGCTGCCAACCGTGCTAAAAGCGACTTTCTGGCAACCATGAGTCATGAAATTCGCACGCCGATGAATGCGGTAATTGGCATGACAGGACTGCTGTTGGATACCCAACTGAGTCATGAACAAGCCGAATTTGCTGAAACAATCCGCAACAGTGGCGAAGCCCTGCTGACAATTATTAATGATATTCTCGACTTCTCCAAAATTGAGTCTGGCAAATTGGAGTTGGAGGAACAACCATTTAATCTGCGAACCTGTATCGAAGAATCTCTCGATCTGCTAACGCCAAAAGCCGCAGAAAAGGGCATAGAACTGGCGTATCTGTTTGATCCTCATACCCCCAACACGATTCGCGGCGATATTACCCGACTACGGCAAATTCTGGTTAATCTGCTCAGTAATGCCCTCAAGTTTACCCATCAGGGAGAAGTGACGGTTTCGGTGTCCTCTAAGCGGGTAAGTCCCCAGTCATTCGAGCAACTCTCTCACACGACTCATAAAGAACAACAGTATGAAATTTTGTTTGCGGTAAAAGATACGGGGATTGGCATTCCCCCAGATCGCTTAGATCGTTTATTTAAAGCCTTTAGTCAAGTCGATTCCTCCACCAGTCGCCACTATGGGGGGACAGGATTAGGATTAGTGATATCCAAGCGATTGAGTGAAATGATGGGGGGGAGAATTTGGGTAGAAAGTGAAGTGGGTAAGGGTTCGATCTTTTACTTCACGATTGTTGCCCCAGTTTGTCACATTGATAATCTCAGTAATTTGGATCTCCGGCAGCCTCAGCTTGAAGGTAAGCGGATGTTAATTGTGGATGATAATGCTACTAATCGCCGCATTTTAACTCTACAAGGTCAATCCTGGGGGGTGCTGACCCGTGCGGCGGAGTCGGGTGATCAGGCATTAGACTGGCTACAGCAAGGTGAGACGTTTGACTTAGCGATTCTGGATATGCACATGCCGGGAATGGATGGGGTCAATCTCGCCTCACAGATACGCCAACAGCCAAATGGTCAAGAGATTCCCCTGGTTATGTTAACCTCAATCGGCAAGCCGGAAAACACGGGTCAACTGGATGAAGCCAAGTTTGCGGCGTTTCTGACTAAGCCGATTAAGCAGTCTCAACTTTATAATGTGCTGATGGACGTATTAGTCGGTCAACCGGTGAAAGTGCGGTCAACCTGTGAGATTTCACCGACGATTGATCCGTATATGGGTGCAACTCTACCGTTACGGATTCTGTTGGCGGAGGATAATGTGGTTAACCAGCAAGTGGGTTTGCATATCCTCAGCCGTATGGGGTATCGGGCGGATGTCGCCGCCAATGGCTTAGAAGTCCTCGAAGCATTGCACCGCCAGTCTTATGATGTGGTATTAATGGATGTGCAAATGCCGGAAATGGATGGTTTGAAAGCGACTCAGCGCATCTGCCAGGAATGGTCACCGGAAAACCGTCCTTATATTATCGCGATGACAGCCAATGCTATGCGAGGCGATCGCGAAACCTGTTTGCAGGCAGGTATGGATGATTATATCAGCAAGCCGATTCGGGTCGAGGAACTGGTGCGATCGTTGCAGGGGGTGCCAAAAAAGGTACAGGAAACTCGAACTCCCCAGAAAGCAGCAGACAAAGGAGAGAGGTTGTCAGCCAAGGAACAAGGGAGCAAGCGACAAGGAAATAATCACAGTTTAGACGGACATACTGTGATTGATGCTCAAGCGTTTCAACAATTGTGCGATATGGTCAAAGATGATCAGGTCTTAATCCAAGTGATTGATAGTTTTTTAGAGGAAGGCGCTCAGTTGTTAGGGATGATGCACCAAGCACTGGATTCACAGACAACCGCACTTTCACCGGAGGCGCTAACCACTTGTCAACAGGCGGCTCACAGTCTCAAATCTACCAGTGGTACGGTTGGTGCAATTCACCTTTCTGAACTGTGTAAGCAGTTAGAGAAGATAGATATTGATGAAACGGACAATCCACTGGCATTAACGACTCATCTATTGACACAAATTGATCAGGACTATGAACAGGTAAAGGTGGCGTTACAAAGCAAACGTCAGCAATTGAAGGAAAAGTGTTGAGTGTTGACCCTTCACGATCTTCAAGGGAACC
The DNA here is from genome assembly GCF_040220555.1 of Coleofasciculus sp. C1-SOL-03. Taxonomy (NCBI): domain Bacteria; kingdom Bacillati; phylum Cyanobacteriota; class Cyanophyceae; order Coleofasciculales; family Coleofasciculaceae; genus Coleofasciculus; species Coleofasciculus sp. C1-SOL-03. The sequence goes on along the minus strand of NZ_JAVJUO010000228.1, from coordinate 47,043 downwards.
TAGTTTTGATTGTGTAGGGGCGGGTTTAGGGGTGTAGGGGCGGGTTTAGGGACTTTAGTGTAGCTATAAATGATAACGTTGAGCCAAAACCCGCCCTGCCTAAATATTGAGTGTAGCAGACATCGCATGTTATAGCAGTCGCCAAGGCGATTAGGACACAGCAAAATGCGCCAAACCTTGACCAGTCAATCTTTTCCCTTGGAGCCTTCTGCCCTCTGCCCTCTGCCTTTTGCTATAACAGCTATGGCGGTTGCTATAACGGTGAAGATCGTCATTTGTCATTTGGTCAGGGCGGGTTTTGCAGCCAAGCTAAGGAAAACCATCAATATTAGTCCCTATACCCGCCCCTACACACAGATACACCATGGTACATTTCTACATGAGTGTCCCCATCTCCCCCAGCTCGCCATAGTGCCATGGCACGTCTCTACATTGCTTCCCCAGCTTCCCCCGCTTCCCCACACCCCTCACCCCGTCAACGCCGAGAAGGTCCCGGATTGAGAAGTTGAACTTCGCTAATCCGAATCACGTAGGGATGATACTTATCTTCTTGAAAAGAACCAACCCAAACTTTATATTCCCCTGCTAACCACTGACCTGAAATTCCGGGGTTTTTGCCTTCAGCGTCATCATTACACCAACTCCCACCTGGACCTTTCACCAATAGAGTCGTATCCTCCGGGCTTTCCACTTGCAAACTGAGATAGTTGAAAAACGACGTGAGTTCTAGGATATGATCAGGCTGTTCATCAATATACCCGATACAAGAACCCGTTGGTGTTTCAGTACGCCCCGAAACATCTTCAGTTGAGACAGAACCGCCACTAATACCCCGAATAATCAACGGATCAGGTGAAAATCGTCGCCCCAGTTTTACATTTTCAAATATGGGTTGCGGTGCAGCAGATTGAGCATCAACGGCGGGAGTCATCAATAGTCCACTGGCAAATGCGGCTGTGGCAAATGCTGTTCCCCAGCGCCAGAGGCTCAAGACACTCACTGGAGAGTTGGAGAGTAAGGCGAGAGGTGACATAGTGGTAGGCTGAAAAGGGTGTCTTTTATCCATAGCTAATCGATTCCGTCTTGTGGGAATCTCTGAGAGTGGTGTTTTTGACTGTGGCACAAGGTTGTACAATTGGCAAAATGGAGGCGTGTTCTTATTGGATATTAACAGCTCGATGTAGTAGCTATGGACGCAAATGTTGCAAATTGTGTTCCGCTTCCAACTTGAGCCGTTCCTTGTATCGGAAAGTCTTGAAACATCTGGTTGGACAGATAGATGGGCAAGATGGGCAAGATGAGGGAGATGAGAGAACAAATGTCCATTGCCCATTACCCATTCCCGAAAATTATCAGATTTTTGGACACGACTCAAATAGGATTGCTATATGTCAGACAAGACGTATTTGACAAAAACTGCCGTTTTAGAAAGGGGTTGGACTAAGGGGGCTATTCGCAAGTTTTTAGGACAGGCAGATAAGACCAGTCCTAATCCGTATTCTCGAAAGAAGCCTCCCGTTCAACTTTTTGATATTCAGAGAGTGAAACAGTGTGAGGAATCCTCGGATTTTGCCGTCTGGAAAAAGAAAATTTCCAAAAGACGGCAAGCCGCTCAACAGACGGCGAAGAGAAAGAAGCAAGGGATTGAGTATGAGAAATCTTGTGTTGCCAAAGCCTGGGAGCAATTAAATCCTCTGTCTAATTTTAGAACATCAGACTGGACAGATTTCACCGGGCAGCACTTGGGCATTTTAGAGGGTGAATTAACTGACCGAGAGAAAGAGATTGCTGTAAACGCCGTTCGCAAAATGCTTAAGGCGTCTTATTGGATTCCCGTAGATTTGCTGTTTGATGCATTCAATCAATGGGGACTAGATGCTGCTAACACAGATGAGTATGCCGCTACAATTGCTGACAGCATTGCTGAATATGGATGGAAAGGAATTCCGCTTGTCAGTTTCTTTCTGAAAAACAAGATGGGACGTGTACAGTTAGATTCGGGTCATCATCGCTGGATTGCCCTAAAAAGATTGCGTGATACAGGGAAAATTGGTGCTGATTTTCGAGTCCCCGTGTTTGACCTTGATTTAATGCCTTCTTGTTTTGAGGAAAAACGTTATCGATGGGACGCAATAGAAGCCTTGTCGTATTTAGAAAATGGCGATTATGGTTTAGCCCTCAAAATCTACGGACGCGAAAATTGGATGCTAGGTCTTTGTAGTGGAATCGATTGTTAATGATTATCGGATCAATCACTGCTGAAGTTGTGATAATTCCTGTTGAATTTGGGCGATCGCACGTTCTAATTGTTCCACTCGTTCTGGGTTGACAGAAGCGGCGGTGCGATCAGGCTGGGGAAGTTGATCGATGGTCTTTTTGAGAGCTACGATAATCCCGGCTAATGTCTCAATCTGTTCTAATTCGGGACGCTGCCTGAATTTTTGATTCAATTCATCAAGTTTTGATTGTAGGGGGGCTAGAGAACCTCGTAATGCCTTTTGCTTCTCATTAATTGCCTCAACGGTAGAGACCACAGCAGACAGTTCTTCTCTAGACATCTGACTAGAGTTAGATTGTTGAAGTTGAGCGACTTCGGTACGTAAGGTTTGCAGATCTCGGCTTAAGTTATCGATGTGAGTGCGATCGCTGATTTTGCGCCGAAGCTGTTGAACAACACGACGGCGGTTAATTAGATTGAGTAACAGGGAAATTGCTAAAGGCGCTAATCCATAAATTATCTGTCCCGATATAACTGCTACTATTGCTCCCACAAATGAGGCGGCAATAGCAACAGATTCAGCGATAAAAAGCCAGTTTGTTTTGTCATTTGTCATTTGTCAAGGGAACAGGGAACAGGGAATAGGGAATAGGGAATAGGAAACGGGAATGAATACAGCCATTCGGTAATAGTCAGGGCGGGTTTAGTTACATTTATGGTTAGGTGAAAAACGATAGTCGTAAAACCCGCCCCTACACAAACCTGAAGACGTGCCATGCCCTCTTTCCGGAGTGAAGGGTCAACACTCGGTCAGGGCGGGTTTTGCAGAAACGTTACCATCAATAGCCACGCATTAAGTGCCTAAACCCGCCCCTACAGACATGCCATGGCTTATAATTGCTGCCAAAGCTTAACTGTACCATCTCGATTGCCTCCAGCTAACCACTGACCATCTGGACTGAGAGCTACAGATACCACAGAATCGGCATCGTTATTGTCCAAGACAAGCAACGGCTCATCGATTCCTAGCCACCAAATCTTAATCGTACCGTCTGCATGAGCGGCGATCGCACTTTGCCCGTTATCGCTAAAAATAATCGACATGGCGGGGGCGGAGGGACATTGCCAACTCTCTACCCGTTCAGCACTATCAAGTTGCCATACTTTTAGCGTACCATCGGTACAGGCGGCAACTAACCGACGCCCATCGGGACTTAAGGCAAGGGAGTTGATTGAACTCAGATTGTCGGTGAGACTGAAGGCTAGATCAAACGGCTGAACATGCCACAGATCAATGATGCCATCTCCGCCGCCACTGGCAAGGGTTTTGCCATTTGGACTTAAGGCGAGAGCGGATAATCGTCCGGCGTCTTGGACTAAATCCTGCACAAATTTTCCCTGATCCAATTGCCATAGCTTAATGGTTTGATCAAAGCTACCACTGATCAAAGTTTGGTTATCTGGCATAATCACCAGCGATCGCACGGAACCGTTATGACCTGTCAACGTATGGCATAATTCTCTAGTCTCTAGATGCCAGACCTTAATCGTCTGATCAAATCCCCCACTCGCCAGCCATTGACCATCAGGGCTTAAGCTAAGACAGAGAACTCCCTGTTGATGATCACTAAATGTGTGAATCAGATCCCCCGTCTCTAGATGCCATAGCTTCACAGTTTTGTCTAAACTACCACTGGCAAGAATTTGTCCATCTGAACTTATTGCCAATGCGCTCACCCAATCCTGATGTCCTTTCAGAGTGAATCGGAAGTCCCAATTGGGTAGGATTGGTTCAGGGACAAATGCACTCGAATACGCTCTCCTATCTTCTTCCCAGACGCGCCATGGCGCGTCTCTACATGCTTCCCCAGCTCCCCTAACAGGGGAAACGGATTCAGACGCGACAGGAAACAGGGATGGTTCACCCCCCGCCTCTGTATGCCAATGGGTTGGTTGTTCGGGATTGGTAGCAAAAGGGATTTGGTATTGTAGCTGATCAATATCGGCAGTGATTTGTGCGATCGCGGCTTCAAGTTGCTCAATGTGGTTGGGCAATGAGGCACTATTGAGATAATCCACAACATTCCGCAGCGATTGTTCCACGCTAACAATTCGAGCTTGAAGTTGGGCAATTTTGATCGCCCCTAATTCCGAAGCAGGGTTCTCAATTTGAGCCAGATAGTCGGGGAGTTTGGCTTGTAGAGAGGCGAGCGCTTGCTTTTGTTGTTGTTGGTATAATGATTGACTCTCTTGGGACAGTTGTCGATGCAATTGCGCCATGGCTCCCGTTAACCGATTTCGGCTGTGTTGCTCAAACCGGAGGCGATTGATCAGATTCAGCAACAGGGTAATCGACAATGGAACCGCCCCATAGATAATTTCACCAGACGCCGCTGCGACAGCCCAGCCAATGATGGAGACAGCAACAAAGATACACTCGGCAATTTTCAGACGGTGAGTTAGCATTCCCTGTCATGAGAATTCATCTATAGTTAGTCTTGGAATTATGAATTATAAAAAAACATAAGACGTAGCTTGCTTCTTTTCGGGAGCGAGTATGACCAATGACAAATGACATAAACAAATGACGAATGACAAATATAGCAGCTACCTTGACAGGTTAGGACATTCTGTACTGTTCCCTGTTCCCTGTTAAACAGTTCCCCAATCTCAACCGTTAACTCTAATTGTGTCCACCTACTTATAATTAAAGACCAAGAACCACCCTGGCAATATTAAAATAAATCAACACACCCAACACATCAACCGCCGTGGTAATAAACGGGGCTGACATCAAAGCCGGATCTAATCCCAGGGAACGGAACAGAAACGGTAACGCCGAACCCGCTACCGATGCCAGAATCGCGATCGCGACTAAACTGATACCCACAGCAACGGCAACAAAGATATCATCTCTGAGCAGATACGCCCAAACCGTTGCCACTGAGCCTAAAATTGTTCCCAGTAGCGCTCCTGCCATAGCTTCACGCCCGATCACCTGTAATGAACCCATATCTCGAATTTCGTCAGTGTTTAAACCGCGAATCACCACCGTTGACGATTGAGCGCCCACATTTCCCCCTGTACCCGTTAACAGCGGAATAAATGCCGCCAGCGCCACAACTCTTTGTAAGATGTCTGCTTGAGAGTTAATGATGGTGGCAGTCACACTGTTTGTCAGTAACAACACAAATAACCAAACCACTCGTTTGCGGGCAACGGTAATTAAGTTGGTTTGAAAGTAATTATCGCGCCCGGATTGTACCCCACCCCCCAAGGCATAAATATCTTCAGTGGTTTCTCTCTCTAAAATATCGATCACATCATCAACGGTGACAATTCCCACCAAACGATGTTCTCGATCAACAACAGGTACAGCCAGAAAGTCGTAACGTTGGATTAACCGCGCCACTTCTTCTTGATCCGTATCCGTGTGAACACAAACGGCATCACGACTCATTACTTCACCTAGAGTTTGCTCCGGTGGAGACACAACTAAATCCCGCAATGAAACGATTCCACTCAAATGTCGTTCTGCATCGGTGACATAAACGTAATAAATCGTCTCCGTGGTACTGGCTAAACTCCGAATCCGTTCCAGGGTTTCGCCCAAGGTTAAGCTTTCTTTGAGGGAAATATACTCCGGGGTCATGATTCGCCCTGCGGTATCGGCTTCATAACCGAGGAGTTGAGCAGTAGCTTGGCGTTCCTGGGGACTCAGTTGAGCCAGCAAACGGCGAACCACTTTGGCGGGCAATTCATCAAACAACCGGACTCGATCATCGGGGGACATTTTGTCCACGATGTCAAGTACCTCTTGACGTTTAAATTCCTCGATCAGCGACTGTTGGACGCTAGAGTCAAGATACTCATAAACTTCAATCGCCTCAGCTTTCGAGAGTAAGCGGAACGCGATAACCTGTAGGGCGTCGGGCAATCCTTCGATCGCGTCGGCGATGTCCACAGGTTGTACAGGAACTAATACTTGTTTAGCGCCCTGAAAATTGTCTTGTTCCAACAGCATTTGCAGTTGAGTCCGAACTAACTCTCGCAATTCGCTGCGCGATCCCGTCTGGAGGGGAATGTTGTTTTCGCTTAATTCAGACATAATCAGCCTGGATAGTTCTATACTGTGCTAGAGCCGGATTGCAAGAGTTGAATGGTGAGAGTTCTCCTTTAACCTAGGGTCATGGATGAATCACCTCAGCTAGGGTTCACTACCGATGTCCGACGGAGATGTCGATCACGGATTCTTAAGTCTTCAGTTTAACTTCAAGTGGTCTCTAGCGGTTTACTCAAGGAAGAGGGATCAGTGGTAAACTGCCCTCTAAAACTAAGCGCGATCGCAATGAAATGAGATTATGAATAGTAAAACAAACTCTCTGTTTCGGATGAAATAATGAAGTGATTTGATAACTATTTATTCAGCATACCACTTTGGCTAGAACTAATATACCGTGAGACAGAGGTGAGAACCTCTAACTCCTGATACCTGTCCAAAACCTCCCTTCATGAACTAGGATCAAATTTTTTCTGTCACATCCTTCCCCTAAGGAGAACTATGTCCGTCGATCAGCCATCCAACTCTCACCTAGAGGTTAACTCGTCTCACCCAACCCATATTACCGCATTAGGACAAGAACTCATTGAACTGCGACGCCAAGTCTCCCGACAGACATTACTCAACCAAATTGTGCAAGCGATGCGCGGTACATTAGTGTTGGAGGATATTCTCCAAACCACGGTCGATCAACTCCATGAAACACTCAATGTCAGTCGCTGTTTAATTTTTCGACCGGATGATGAGTCGCAAATGAGAGCGCATCACGTTTCTGAAGCGACCGCACAACGGAAGAGTATTTTGGGTGTCTACTGTGATTTTTATCAGTATCACCACCAGGAATTGAGCCAGGGTCAGCCTGTGGTTGTTCCGCAAATTACTCCCAATTTTCCCGATGTGTTAATCAAGGCGGCGCAGGATTGTGAAATTCGGGCTATTTTGATTGTGCCATTGCTTTATCAAAATTCCTATATGGGTGGAATTAGTCTACACCAATGCGATCAGACACGGGAATGGAACCGAGAGGATATTGAGTTTGTTCAAGCCATTGCCAATCATTGTGCGATCGCGATTCATCAAGCCCAATTGTATGCTAAGTTACAACGTGAATTGAGAGAACGTCAGCAGGTAGAAGAAGCACTCCGGCAAAGTGAAACCCGCTTCCGCACGGTGCTGAAACATGCACCCTTGGTGGTGTTTAATCAAGATCAGGAGTTACGCTACACTTGGGCTTACAATGTGGTTCCTGATGATGACGTGGATGCTATCTTGGGAAAAACCGACAGCGAACTCCTAGCCCCCCAAGAAGCACAACCCTTAATATCCATCAAGCAGCGTGTATTGACCAGTGGAATAGGAATGCGAGCGGAAGTCTCCCTCACCATTAATGGTAAACTTCGATACTATGATTTGACCGTCGAACCCTTACGCAACTCAATCGGAGACATAGAGGGAATTACCTGCGCGGCAATGGATATTAGCGATCGCAAACATATCGAGGAGCAGCTAAAAATTTCCTTACAGCAAAAGGAAGTCCTATTCCAAGAAATTCACCATCGGGTCAAAAATAACCTACAACTTGTCTCTAGTCTGCTTGATCTACAATCACAGCAAATTGATGATCCTGAGATTTTCGCCCTTTTCCAGGCAAGCCAAAGCCGAATCAAATCAATGGCTCTTATCCATGAGGAACTCTATCAATTTGAACACTTGGAGGGGATCAACTTTATCAATTATATTGAAAACCTTACTTATCACTTAATTCAAACCTATGCTATTCATCCCGAATCTATTATTCTACAACTCAATATTGATCAACGTGTAAATTTTGATTTGTCTACCGCAATTTACTGTGGATTAATCTTAAATGAACTAATTTCTAATGCATTAAAACATGCTTTTACAGGTAACAGTCATAAAGGTCATATATGGATTGATATTTATTCAAAAGACACAGAATATAAAAAAATCCAATTGATAGTGGGCAATAACAAGCCAACACCAACTGAATTAATTGATTTTAATTCACCGAAAAGCTTGGGTTTGCAATTAGTCCATGCTTTAGTAGCACAACTTCAAGGCAAGCTGGAAATAAAGAAAACGAATAATACAGTATTTGAAATTGAATTTTCACCAAAAAATATTTAGGTCGCACGATTCAAAAAAATAGTCACAAATATTTAGACACCCTACCTCCTACACTCTTACCCGATCTTTTAACTATCCTCCTTGTTCGCAAATCTCAAAAGCGTACTCTTGGGTTTCTTGCAGCTCTTGCAATATTGATGTGTCAACCGTCTGAATATCTGACTGACTTGAGCGAACTAATTGATCCTCAACTTGCTCAAATTGCTGCTGAGCTTCAACAACCGCCAATTCTGCCTCAGTGCAAGTCTGTGTGGCTAATGCATCGAATTGATTATTACATCCCGAACAGAAAATAACCAACAATAATAATCCTGTACTGAACTGAGTTTTTTTCGTAGCTGGAGTCAGAGGAGAAAATTTCATGTTCAGAGAATTAAATTCACTAGACTTACATTACTAACTACTCAGATTCATCTAGCTTTCAGGATTATCGCTATGTTTTTTTTATTGTGATTATTTAAAATCCTTAAACAAAACAGGTTTGAGTTAGGATTAACTCGACTATTACCGACAGATTAAAGAGTAGATAATGATGTCAACTGATTGTAGTGATTTCTGTTTTGATTTAATTTAAACTTAACCAAAAATTAATTGACTCTTAGCTAACCTAATCACTAAGTAGTCGGACAACAGAAAACGGTGCTGTATTAAGTTTTGCAAATAGCTCTCAAACCCTTACATAAAGGTAGCTTGCTTCTCAAGGGAGCGAGTATGACGATCTCCCCTCATGGTCAACTTTTTAGGTAAAATCTTGGTGTAACGTTTTAGGGGAAGACAGTGGCGTTATCCCGACGTAGTTTTCTGACCTTGGCAGGCGCGAGCGCCGCCGGAGCTTTTATGGTTTCCCCGTTGGAAGCCTTTTACGCCAGAGTGACCCATGGTCAATCTACTCATGGAGTGGGCTTTGGTTCCCTCGTTCCTGATCCCAGAGGTTTACTGGACTTACCAGCCGGATTTACCTATACAGCCTTCTCGAAAACCGGAGATATTATGAGCGATGGGAATCCTGTACCCGGTGATCATGATGGAATGGCAGCATTTCCCGGACCAAAAGACACCACAATCCTGGTTCGCAATCACGAACTCAGCCCGGATCAAATTAACAAGTTTGGCGTGAAGGCATCAGACTCGCACAAGTACGATCCTTTATGTTTGGGTGGAACAACAACCTTAATTGTTGACAAGAATGGGAACTTGCAGCAAGACTATGCCTCCCTAGCAGGAACGTACCGCAACTGTGCAGGTGGACCAACCCCTTGGGGTTCCTGGATTAGTTGTGAAGAGAATACCTCCACACCAGCGGGAAACAAACTCGGAGATCCGCGTAATGTCTCGAAAAAACACGGCTATAACTTTGAAGTTCCAGTTAGAGGTAGGCTGGTCAAACCTATACCGTTAGTGGCAATGGGTCGTTTTAACCACGAAGCAATAGCTGTAGACCCAGTTAGTGGATATATTTACCAAACCGAAGATAGAGGAGATAGCTGTTTTTATCGCTTCCGTCCCCAGCAACCCCGTAATCTCAAAGCAGGTGGTATTCTGGAAGCATTGGTGATTAAAGGAATGCCTACTGTTAATACCAGCACAGGTTTTTTATCGAAAAAAGGTCAGCCTTTAGCTGTGGAATGGGTCAAACTTGAGGATGTTGATCCGGTTGAGGACACCCTCCGTCAAGAAGCCCAAACTAAAGGGGCAGCTATTTTTAACCGGGGTGAAGGAGCATGGTATGGTAATGGCTTGATTTACTTTGTCTGTACCAGTGGCGGTGAAATTGGGCAAGGTCAAATTTTTGCTTACAATCCTGTTGATGACACGCTGACATTAGTGATTGAGTCAGAACGGGAAAGCGAACTGGATAATCCAGATAATATTACTGTCGCACCCTTTGGTGATCTATTCTTATGTGAAGATGGCAATGGGGAGCAATTTATTGTCGGTGTCAATGCGGCAGGCGAAATTTATAAGTTTGCTCGTAACGCGATTAACACCAGCGAATTTGCCGGAGTTTGCTTTTCCCCAGATGGGAGTAAGTTGTTCCTGAATATCCAAAATCCAGGTATTACCTTTTGTATCCAAGGGGCGTGGGGTTGAGTAGGGCTTGCTTTTATGAGAAACCGGGTTTCTCGTGAGGATGACAACGAAATATTAAGCTTTCACCCAAAGAAACCCGGTTTCTTGACCGATGTCCTAGCGCATCTCCCCCATCTCCCCCATCTCCCTCATCTCCCTCATCTCCCCCATCTCCCTCATCTCCCTCTAGAGCCGTTGGAGACTTTTCTGTAACTGTCGTTCTTGTCGCTGAAGTTGCTCGACCAATTCAACTTCTCGCAAACTACCGGGTTTAATATCTGTGGTTTCCCGGAGTTTTTGGGCAAGTTGGTAACAAAATTGACATCGTTCTAAAATCTGGAGAATCGAAGGGGCAAACTTGGCAAATAGAACTTCATCATCTCGGGTAAAACCACGAGGATCAATCTTCTTGACTAGATCATCTTCCGGTTGGTAGTTGGACTTTAATTTATTGATTAACTGCACCACTGCTACCAGATCTTGTTTCTCGTTGAGGAGGGGCCAAGCCAGAATTGTATAGGTGCGGTATCCAGTACGCTGATCTGTCCTCTTTGCCATGTCAGAACGTGGATCATCATAGACATCAAAAGGAATGTTAATCACTTTTAACGAAGAAGCAGCGAGACTAGCAATTCCTTTGTTAGCTGGAATATCAATCAACAGACTACCACCATCTCCATCCTCAGCAATTAGCGAACCCAATTCCTGTCGTTCTCGATCCAATAAAAAAATACTGGTGCGATCAGCACGAAGCAAATTCCCGACTTTGCGGGTGAGGCGACCCAATAGTTCGCAGAGTGTTTTCACCAGTGCTTGTAACGCTTGGTCAACAGCACTAATGCCATTACTGTAAGAGTAAGCCAAGAACTCACCCACTTCAATCGGCGAGTCAAAAACTAGATTCTGCTGGCTATCTAAACCAGCCACATCCTGCCAGTCCAATTCTAAGACTTGACAAAGTTCGACAAAATTTAGTCCTTTAACGGGTTGTCCCTTGAGAAAGTGATTTAGGGTGTCTAACGATAGTCCTAGGGATTCCGCCAGTTCGCGATCGCGCCCATGACTCTTATTGCGCCAAGCTTGTTTGACTTTGGGAATAGACTGGGGATGCACACTAAATGACCGAATCATTTTTCTTCGTGGCATTCCTCTCCCGTTCAATCAAAGATTATTATCGGAAAATAATGCCACGCCTCCATGTAGTTTACAAGTAGGTGACACAACGAAGTCAGCCACTGTGTTTATCGCTTACTTCGATTTAACCAGAGAAGCTGACTGGTACCCATCTGAACGGTTGGTCTGATCCTAGGTTAAAACGTTGTCTGTTCCTTTTACTACGATTTGTGTAAAATCTTTACGCTTCCAACCAGGGAACCTATCTCAGGAAAGCCCCTGACTTACTGCACTTTTGCAGACCAACGCTGAGGTTCAGAGCTACATATACAAATTTCTGGCTATAATTCTGTATTATTTGATACAATAAAAAGAGACACAAAAAAGACGCTGCCTTTCATTCAGTCCATTCAGCAACGCCCAGCATTGAGTTTTCTAATCCTATCTATACAAATGGTAGCTAACTGACCCGAAACTGTTTGCAGTTCGTGTTCCACCCGTTGAACTGTCACACCCGATGGGACAGAAATGATATAGCAGTAGACACATCGATTAGGACTTTCGGCACCATTGTAGAGACTAAAATGCAACGTCTGGAACATAAATGATGTGTCCTAACAGCCATGGCGGTTGCTATAACTTATGAGCCAATGTTTAGCTACCTAGTGTTACGTCGTAACCGTAGAAACAAAAAACGCTGCTGTGATTCAGTCCATTCAGCAACGCCTCAGTAATTGAGTTTTCTAATCCTGGTTATATCCTAACCAGGTCAAGCGAGACTGTTGTCAACCCGCATTCCACCCCTAGAAGTGTCACATCAGCTAATTCTGGATAAAGGAAAATAGGTTATAAAATTAGCTTATTGTCCAATCCCTAGTGCAGCGGGCGTAAAAATACTTGAGCAGCTTCGTAGATACGACGAAGCAGGGGGAGCAGAGGGAGCAGGGGAAGCTGGGGGAGATATTGCAGCTACCATGGGTTCCTTATAGCCTTCTGCCATCTGCCTTCGGACTTCTGCCTTCTTGTACTAGGACGTTCGGATCACTCACCGCTTCAATTACCCCTTCGGCTTGCAAGGCGATCGCTCTCAATTTCTCCAGTATCTCAGGTTTAGCCGATTGCCACAATGAGCGCTGATGTGCCTCCAGTAACCGTTCTGCCATATCCCGCATCGCCCAAGGATTCTTTTGCTGGATAAAGTCTTGCACCTGATCATCCAACAGATAAGCCTCCGTCACCCCTTGATACATATAATCTGCCACACAATTGGCTGTCGCATCATAAGCAAACAAATAATCCACCGTCGCCGCCATTTCAAACGCCCCCTTATAACCGTGGCGCATTACCCCTGCAATCCATTTGGGATTCACCACACGGGAACGGTAAACGCGGGCAATTTCCTCCTGTAGCCGTCGCACTCTGGGATTTTCCGGAATCGAATGATCGCCAAAATAGGTTTGCGGATTCTTACCTGTCAGCGCCCGCACCGAGGCGGTTAATCCCCCTTGAAACTGATAATAATCATCGGAATCGAGTAAATCATGTTCTCGATTATCCTGATTATGTAAAACGACTTGCAATTGCTTCAGGCGTTGTGCAAAGGCTTCTGGTGCTGCAACCCCCTCTTGATTTGGGGAAGATGTACCACAGTACGCATAACTACTCCAATTCATATACGCCCGCGCCAAATCCTGTTCATCACGCCAATTTTGCGCCTCAATCAATCCCTGTAACCCCGCGCCATAGGCTCCCGGTTTCGAGCCAAATATCCGATAATGCGATCGCGCCTCGGCTTCCTCTTCACTCAATCCCGCTTCACACCAGAACGCTGTCTCCTGTTTCACTTGCGCCGCCAAGGGATTATCCTCCGGGGATTCATTCAAAGCGGCAACAGCGACCACGGCATTGTAAAATAGATCAATTAAATTAGGGAAAGCATCGCGAAAAAAGCCCGAAATCCGCAGCGTCACATCTACACGCGGACGCCCTAACACCGACAGGGGCAGAATTTCAAAATCCACCACCCGACGTGACGGGCGATCCCAAATCGGTTGCACACCCAACAAAGCCAGCGCTTGCGCTAGATCATCGCCCCCGGTTCTCATGGCTGACGTTCCCCATACGGATAATGCCAGTGTTTTGGGATACTCCCCATTATCCTGGGTATAGCGTTCAATCACCGCCTCCGCCGCCTTCCGTCCCACATCCCACGCCGTTTCGGTAGGAATCGCCCGGATATCAACGGAGTAAAAATTGCGACCTGTGGGTAATACCTCCGGGCGTCCCCTCGTTGGCGCACCCGCCGCCCCACTCTCGACATAGCGCCCGTCTAATCCCTGCAACAGATGAGTGATTTCTTGGCAGGTTTGGGTTAAGGCGGGTAAAAGGCGATCGCGAATCCAGTCTAATTCCTGTTGCGTTTGTTGTCCGATCCGGGAATTAAGTGTAGAGACGTGCCATGGCGCGTCTGTAGGGGCGGGTTTAGGAACAATCTTGTCGCTATTGATAGTAACATTTGTACAAAACCCGCCCTGACTCAGTGTTGACTCTGCCTTCTGAAACCCTTCTGCCTTCTGCCCTCTGCCCTTTGCCTTGAAAGAGTCTTCTGCCTTTGATATCAGAGATTCCACCAATTGAGACGCCTGGGCTTCCAATTGCGCGATCGCCTGTCTCTTAGTCTCACCCTCTGGAATCAGGGGATCAAACTCCCATCCCCAGTCTTGCGTGATCGCACGAGTTAACCCCAAGCGTCCCCTTCCCGGATGACGGGCAATTGCCACAGTTAAGTCTCGTAATAGTCGTCCCTGGGGACACTGTCCTAATATATGTAACCCATCCCGAATTTGAGCTTCTTTTAATTCACACAGGTAGCTATCAATTTGAGTTAACAGATTCGCTTTCCCTGCTTCCCCTAGAAGGGTGGGTTTAGTCCAGCTATTCGACATCGACACAACGTTATCGATAAAACCCTCTGTTTCTCCACGTTCCACCCCATCCTCAATTCCCAAATCCTGGTACAGGTTTTCTTGGATGATCAATTGAGTAATGCGATCGCGGATAATCGGTAAGCGAGAGGGATCTAAGCTTTGCGCTTCGTAATATTCATCCACTAACCCTTCTAGCTGTTGCAAAGAACCATAGAGTTCAGCACGAGTCATCGGTGGCGTCAGGTGGTCAATAATCACAGCCTGCGATCGCCGTTTGGCTTGCGAGCCTTCCCCCGGATCATTGACAATGAATGGGTATAAGTGGGGCATTGTCCCTAAAGCGACTTCAGGATAACACGTTTCAGAGAGTGCCAAACTTTTTCCGGGTAACCATTCCAAATTTCCATGTTTACCCAGATGTACCACCGCCTGCGCCCCAAATTTCTGCCGCAGCCAATAATAAAAGGCTAAATAAGCGGGTGTTGGTTCTAAATCTGGCGCATGATAATTTAAGGTTGGGTCACTATCATAACCCCGCGATGGTTGAATTCCGACAAAAATATTACCCAATTGGATTCCCGGAATGGGAATTGTTGATGGCTGATTGTTGATTGTTGATTGTGTAGGGGCGGGTTTAGGAACTTTCTTGTTGCTATTGGTGATAACATTCGTGCAAAACTCGCCCTGATTGAGTTTTGACTCTTCGCTTCGCCTATAAGGAATCTGGTTTTGAGTTTCTTGATCCCAACGTTTACAGATGCCTTGTTGTACCGTTAACGGTAACGTATTAAAATAATCTCGATAATCTTGTTCAGATAACCCCTGCTGAACCGGACGTAATTCCCATCCTTCGGGATCATTAGTTACCCCCGTGGTTAAGCGTTGGATCAGTTCATCCCCCGTTTCGGGACTATCCTCTACTTGATACCCCGCCGCTTGCAACGCCTTGAGAATTTCCACACAGCTTGCAGGCGTATCCAGCCCCACACCATTCGCGAGGCGTCCATCTCGGTTAGGATAATTCGCTAAGATCAGGGCAATACGCCGTTCTGCTGGCGGGGTTTGGCGTAATTTTACCCAATTCGCGGCTAACTCAGCGACAAAATTAATGCGATCGCGCACCGATTCATATACCACAACATCCGTTTCCAGCAGCGGATTCCAGGTTTGCACCGCCTTGAACGAAACCGCACGAGTAATAATGCGTCCATCTACTTCTGGCAATGCTACATTCATTGCTGTATCTCTTGGGGTTAATCCCTGAAATTGTTCCTCCCATTGTTCCTTTGTCCCGCCACTAAAAATGACTTGCAGTACAGGTACATCCAAACGTTGCCATAACTCCAACCCGGGTTGTTCATTATCTGTTAATTTAGCAACGGAGAAACTTGTTGTATTCAGCAACACCTCAATTTCCGCACCATCTTTGGGTTGGAAATAGGATAATACCTCGGCTTGCACATCCGGATCACGTAACGAGGAGACAAATACTGGCACAGGATGCAACTGTTGTGCAACTAACGCTTGACAAAGTGCATCAATGGGTGATGTATTTCCCGCCAAATAATGAGCGCGATAAAACAGAATCCCCACTTTAGAGTTCGTAGTCAGCGCTTCATTTGTTTCGTCTCCCCACCCATACATTCCCACACGCGGTACAGGTTTAGGAGGCAGAGGCTCATAGCTTCCTCCCAAGCACAAATCAGCAACAAATTTCAGGGCGTTGGTACAATTCTCCACACCCCCTTCGATAAAATAGCGCCATAACTGATGAACGGCAGTTAAGGAAATGGTAGAATGGCTAATTAAATTGGGATCGGGACGATCATCTCCTGGTAATAGGATTAAGTTTGCCCCTGTTTGTTCTACAGTTGTCTGCACAACTTCCAATCCATAAGACCAGTAAGCCGATCCACCCAAAAGCCGGATAATAATAACGTCTGCCTGATTTAACACCTGTTCGGTGTAGGTGTCAATCGTTAATTC
The DNA here is from genome assembly GCF_040220555.1 of Coleofasciculus sp. C1-SOL-03. Classification (NCBI taxonomy): domain Bacteria; kingdom Bacillati; phylum Cyanobacteriota; class Cyanophyceae; order Coleofasciculales; family Coleofasciculaceae; genus Coleofasciculus; species Coleofasciculus sp. C1-SOL-03. The sequence goes on along the minus strand of NZ_JAVJUO010000228.1, from coordinate 30,521 downwards.
CTGCTGCAATTGCAGGAGGTTAACCGCTCGAATCGCTGGGAAATCTGGAGGTAAATGAGCCATTGACGCCGCCAAGGTTTGAATATCGGTATCAGCGGCTGTGATCAAAATGATTGGCGCAGGTGTCTGTTCAATAAAAATGACCCCTTCAGCTTGTGGGTTCCATCCTCCCGGTGTTGCAGCAATCCGATGCATAGTCTTTTTTTAGGTATTTTGCTAGGTTCAGCGTATTCATTGGGGTTGGTCGTTTATTGTATGATATTATCTAATTTTTTTATAGCCGAAACTCAGAAAATTTTTTGTTGAGGACGCTCCCAGGTTCATGAAGTACCCCAAATAAGCCTTTAGCCAAAAATAAAAGTGATTTTTGAACGGATACACGCTTAGTTTAGGGGGAGAGTTATGAAAACTGTTCCCTGTTCCCTGTTCCCTGTTCCCTGTTCCCTGTTCCCTGTTCCCTGTTCCCTGTTCCCTGTTCCCTGTTCCCTGTTCCCTGTTCCCTGTTCCCTAATCCCAACCGTTAACATTAATTGTGTCCACCTACTTACTCTTTACAAAATGATACCATGATGGATAGAGCATAAAAGGCTAGAAATTTTAAGAAAGATCTTATAAATAAATCGCTATATCTTGGATAGCATCGAATAGAGGCTCCGCTTACACCGAATCAGAGGTGAAGCATTGTCATTTGCTTAAACTAGACCAAACTCATGGCGATATTGGGAAATCCAAGATTTAGCCGAACCTTGCCATTGGCAATGTTCGAGCGGCTGCAAGAGGTATTGCAGCAGATGCAGGAAAAAATTGGTAGGGATGCTGTACTCTTGCGATCGCAGGACTTGCCCATTGTATCTGTGAGTCTAGATCAACAGGTACAACAATTTACGGTGCTGGTGTCTCCGGTGTTCCGCGCCTTGGTAATCGGGACTCCAATTGAATCACCGGGGAAAGTAGGAACAAATGCCCAGTCCAGCCTGTATCAGGTTGGGTTAACCTTTGAGTCAGATGCGATCGCGGGTTTTCTCGATCAACTCACTCAACGGTTCATCAACCACTCCCAGATGCGGCAGATCTTCAAGCTTGCCCAAACCCATCCCAAACCGAACCAAGGGGACATCCAGAGTGAATTTACCCTCTTGTTAATGGACGTATTCACCGCGCATCCCATCAGCAACGAACCCATCCATCCGTACTGTGATGTTGGTCAACCCATTGAAGTCGCACTACGCCAACAAGTTGAACAGGAACGACTGATCAATCAGGTTACCACTCACATCCGTCAAAGTCTAGAGTTACCCGTGATCCTCTCCACGGCTGTGGATGAGGTGCGCCATTTTTTAAATGTTGATCGACTATTAATCTATCAATTCGGCAGCGATTGGGTTAACGTTAGGAATGAAGCTGAGAAGACAGAGGTTGACAATCCCACAGATTTTGCCGATGAATTCGATCATGGTAAATCTCTAGATTCACCACTTCCCTCACAAGAAGACGAGGGCTGTGTCACCTATGAAGCCCGTTGTTCGGATGAAATTGGTTCTGTCCTCAATTGGCGAGAAGAAAGAGACTGCGCCCTCCATGTTCCTAACTGTCGCACTAAATATCATCAAGGATTTACGGGGGCGATTGATGATGTGGAAGTCGCCTACCGCGATTCCCCCTGCTTACTGCAACTGCTGCGTCAAACCCAAGTCAGGGCTAAGTTAGTCGCGCCGATTATTGTTCAAAACCACCTATGGGGATTACTGATTGCCCACCAATGTTTTGAATCCCGGTATTGGCAAGACAGTGAGAAACTGTTTCTCAAGCAAATTGCCGAACACCTAGCTGTTGCCATTTATCAGGCTCAATTGTATGCCCAACTGCACCAGCAAAAAAGTAGCCTAGAACAGCGCGTGATTGAACGCACCCAAGAACTTCGGGATGCACTGCAAGCCACACAAGCCGCTAACCATGCCAAAAGTGAATTTCTGGCGGCGATGAGTCATGAGTTGCGGACGCCCCTGACTTGTGTCATCGGACTATCAGCAACATTATTACGTTGGTCATTGGGGGAGGGAGGGAGTCAAACCGTATCCCTGGAGAAGCAACGGCGTTATTTACAAACCATCCAAGACAACGGCGAACAATTACTGACACTCATTAACGATATTCTCGATTTTTCCCAATTAGAGGCGGGGAAAGCCGTTTTAAATATCAGCGAGTTTTCCCTGCGATATCTCGCCCAGCAAACCTTACGATCCTTAAAAGCACAAGCCCGCAGTGGTCAAGTCGAATTAACCCTAGATTGGCAAGTCCCTAGCCCTAAGGATCGCTTTCGGGCTGATTCACGCCGACTTCGGCAAATTCTGTTTAACTTATTGGGAAATGCGATAAAATTTACTCCGGCTGGGGGTCAGGTTACCTTAAGGGGGTGGCGAGAACAGAATCAAGCGGTGTTTCAAGTTGAAGACACGGGGATTGGCATTCCCCAAGACCAGATTCCCCTAATGTTTCAAAAGTTTCAGCAGTTAGAGACAACCTATCAGCGCACCTACAAAGGTACAGGGTTAGGGCTAGCGCTGACCCAACAATTGGTCGAACTCCATGGTGGTACGATTGATGTTGAATCCACGGTGGGAAAAGGGTCTATTTTTACCGTTTGCTTGCCGATCCAATCGGTTGTTCCTGGGGGCACCAAATCAGCCACCCCATCGGAAAAGGGATCGCCGGTGCCAGGGAGTATCGTGTTAATCGAAAATAATGAAGCCAGCGCCACAGCCATCTGTGAAATTCTCACGGCGGCGGGCTATCATCTGGTTTGGCTGATCGAAAGTTCCACTGCTGTCAGGCAAATTGAACTGCTGCAACCCCATGCGGTGATTGTGGATTGGCAGTTATCGGCAATGGACGGATATGAGATCAGCTATTATCTCCACCATAAGACGACCACAGCGCACATCAAAGTGTTGGCGTTGATTACATCCTCACTCTCAGCCGATGAACAGCACGATCTCAACACCCTGGTTGACGATTATTTACCCAAACCTGTAGAACCTGCCCAACTTCTGCAAAAAGTTGCCACATTGATGGCAACATAAAGTAGTCCTTTGTCCTTTGTCATTTGTTGTTGGTTGTTGACTTAATCAGTAAGGAGTGTAATAATGAGCGAATTTCTAGACTTCCTCAAACATAAGTATGCCTATGTCGCGATCGGGGAATTTAAGCCCGGTAAGTTTGAAGAAGCCCAACAGCTTTACGAAGAAGCCGTCTCGACCTACACTCACGGATTCCAAGGGGCATATATGCTGCGAGAACCGGGAACGGATAAAGGGATTGCCGTTATCTTTTGGGATCATATCGAAGACATGGATGAAAATCAAAATGAGGCATACCAACAGATTTTAGAGAAGATGTCTCATTTATTTGTCAAGCCCCCCACGACAACTTTTTATGAAGTGTCTAGTCAAATACCCCCTTCTGTGAAAACAGCAGAATAATCATGCTGCAACGCATTATTCTCAACGGCTTCAAATCCATTAAAACCATGGATCTGGAGTTGCGTCCCTTAAATGTTTTGATTGGAGCGAATGGAGCAGGTAAGAGCAACCTGATTGCGTTTTTTAAGCTGCTGAATGAGATGATGGCGGGACGACTTCAACAGTACATCGCCACATCGGGACGCGCTCAATCTCTGTTGCACTTTGGACCCAAGATAACACCCCAAATAGAGGCGCAACTGGAGTTTGAGGTCGAGAATGGAATCGATACCTATACCCTGCGTTTATTCCATGCCGCAGGGGATACGCTTTTTTTTGCTGAAGAAACCTTGAGCTTCTTGCAAACAGGTTACTCATCTCCAAAAACTGACTCATTAGGTGCAGGACATCAGGAAACAAAAATCAGCGAAGCAGCAGACGGAGGTACACAGACAGCAAAAGTACTCAGATTTTTGCTCAACCGCTGCCGTGTGTATCATTTTCATGATACATCGTCTACGGCAGGGCTTCGTCAATCCTGTTATGTTGGCGATAACCGATGGCTGATGCCGGATGCCGGAAATTTAGCCGCATTACTCCTCAGATTCCGCCAAGAGAATGGTGGTTCTGCTTATAACCGTATTGTCAAAACTATCCGTTTAATTGCCCCATTTTTTGATGATTTTGTGCTTGAACCAGATGCCTCTAATCGGGTCATTTTAAATTGGCAAGAAAAGGGGTCAGATCGGGTGTTTGGACCTCATCAGTTTTCTGATGGGACGTTGCGAGCAATATGCCTTACCACATTGCTCTTACAGCCAGAAGACGAACTGCCAGAACTGATTATTGTTGATGAACCGGAACTGGGTCTTCATCCCTATGCTCTCAATGTTGTAGCGGCGATGTTTGGCAAGGCTTCATATAACACACAAATTCTCATCAGCACCCAATCTAGTTCTTTTTTGGATAACTTTGATCCTGAAGATGTCATTGTAGTCAATCGACAGGGTAAAGAGTCGCACTTTAAACGGCTCGATTCCCCAGAATTAGCAGATTGGCTTGATGAATACAGTTTAGGGGAAGTTTGGGAGAAAAATGTCATTGGTGGGGGACCCCATTAATGGTACGCCTCTACCTATTTGCTGAAGGACAAACTGAACAAACATTTGCTGATAACATCCTGAAACCACACCTAGCTAACTATGGTGTTTTTATGGACAAAATTGTGCTTATTGCCCACGCTCGGAAAAAGGGTAAAGTACATCGCGGTGGTGGTAGGCAGTATCAACCGATGAAGGATGACATTCAGCGTTTTCTCAAGCAGGAGAAAAGCGACAATGTGTTCTTTACGACGATGATTGACTTGTATGCCATCTCTCCTGAGTTTCCCGGATTGGCTGAAGCTGAGAAGCTGCGCCAAAATCCCATGCATCGGGTTCAATTTCTAGAGCATAGCTTGGCTACGGATATTGATGATCAGCGATTCATCCCGTACATTCAATTGCACGAATATGAGGCGTATCTGTTTGCTGAGCCAAGTTGGTTTGAGTACTTTTACGAAGGTTGCAAAAATGAGATTGCAGCGCTCAAGGCTATCGCGGATCAATATGAAACCCCTGAGTTGGTTAATGATGGACAAGATACAGCTCCTAGTAAACGTATTATTGACCAGTTTCCTGCTTATGAAAAAGCCAAAGCTACGGAGGGACCTCAAGTAGCTGAACTCATTGGACTACAAACAATTCGGAATCGCTGTCCTCACTTCAACGCATGGCTATCACAACTTGAATCATTGAACCGCTAGCTATTTAACGCTTACTGCACAAAGTCCAAAGTTTCATCAATATAGGTCACTTGTGCGTCAATTATTGTAAGCTAAATCCCCTGACAACTTTGAATGCTTACCCCTCGGTTTTGGCATCTCAACAATTACCCCACGATGTAATTCATAGCGGCATTCAGAGGTTTCTGGTAACCACTCAATAAACTCGTCAAACGTAATCGGTGGTTGCAATGCTTGAATCATAGGACATCCAACTTAAACAGTTTTTGACATAAGACAAATTTATTCATTCATATTGCGATACGTTGCCACCGCTGATGGTGAAATTCGGTTCAGATAGCGGAAAATCCAATATTTAATCACCGAATCCAGAATCACGGGAAACGTAGCAATAAACAAAAAGATAAAATCATGATTTTCCGGAATCCCAAAATGTCGCGAAATTGCCGCCAGGATCACTTCCCAACCGTGGGGAGAGTGAAATCCGACAAACATGTCGGTAAACAAAATGATGATAAAGGCTTTGGCGCTATCACTGAGTCCGTATACAATATCATCAATAAAGGATTTGAGAACCAAAAAATCTGCATTACTGGTAACAATAACTCCCCCAAAACAAACTAGAGAAATTAAGTCGGAAAAAATATTCTTAATCGCATCAGAACTGCGATATTGATAGTCTTCAGCTAGCTCAGTGGCTTTTTCTCGCAACCGTTCTTCCATTTCTTCCGAGGATAACTTCGGTGCCATTCCCAATAAGCTTTTAAAGTGCAGTTCCTCTTCAAACCGCTGGAGTTCGGTAAAGGCTTCTTCCTTCATGTCAATATTTAAAAAAATACCCGGTTCATTGTCTGAGCGAAACGAGTCAACAATGGGTCCGACGACGAAGGTTTTAGCCACCTGATGAGCTAAAATGGGAACGATAATCAGCGTGAGAATAAACTTGATCGAAATTAAGGTTTTGTCACGAGACGTGCGAAACTTCTTGACAACTTCCTCTTCGGCTTTGGGGTCAAGTTCTCGCTGTAGTCGGTTGACAGTTCGCAGAATCGACCGAGGCACCACACCCGTTTTATCCGATACCGTTTCTAACGCATCATTTTGGGGATTCACACTAGCCTGCTGCAACTGGGATAAGGTTTTGGCATTGGCTGTCGTTCTGGGATTACCATTGGCTTGAGTCACTTGATTGGCGGAGAGGGGGATTAAGGAAAGGGAGGATGGCTCAGGTTCGGAATATCGTTTTAAGATGTCATCAATAAAGTTAAGCTTTTCGATGATAATGGCTTGTTTCTCGGTTAAATCGATGGAGTCATAGCGGGCTAAATTCTCTCTAGAACCGAGTAAACTATTCGTGGTTTTTGGCTGGGAAATCCGGAGAACTGAGCGACTGGTTCTAAATTCCCGTAAGCGAACTCGAATCGTATTTAAGTATTTCTTTAAGTCAGCCTCAAAATAGGAAATAACGCTATCACTATGTTGACTAGAGCGACGGTCAATTTTTTGCCCATTAAAATGCTCATCCTCAATGGATTTAATGGTTAATGCGGCTTGGTAAGCTTGATCTAAGGCTCTTTCGGGAGTATCCGAGAACCATTGGTTAGCCAGACGTAAAATAGAGGGTAGCTTCATCGAAACGGCTAAAAATCTCAATAAAAAATAGTCCGGAATGATCCTGGCTCTCAATTAAGCCAGAATGAATATAGTCTACTTTAGGTGGTATAGTAACAGATTCACCCTAGGAGAACTCGTGGTTTCTGATTCGATTTGGATTAGTGGTGGCACTCGCACGGGCAAAACAACTCGCTTGGTGACTCTGTTTCACCAGTGGGTGGAAGCGGGATGGGGTCGATCGCGTCCGTTATCCTCTCCCATTGTCCACAAAAAGCGGCGCGATCGCTATCCGACGCCAGCCCTGTTAATTTTGGCAGCGAATGCGGATAATCGTCGAGAGTTGACGGATCGCCTCACGACGACGTTACAGGGGCGTTATCCAGTGCGCTGTCAGACACCCTTGGGATTCTTTCAAGACGAGGTGATTCTATTTTGGCCCCTGCTAATCCAACGGTTAAATCTTAGGGCGCAGTTTCCCCTACGCTTGCGCCCGGAAACGGAACAGGATTTAGCCATGCAGTTGTGGCGTCCCCACCTGGAATCTGGATTAATTCCCATACCGGGAACTAATGAGTCAGTTCGGGTGCGGCGTCTGTTGGATTTGTTACAATTAGCCGCCGTTAGTGGGACGCCAATTGAAGAGATTCCCAGGATTCTAGAACAGGGAGTGGGGGAACTGGAAGCCACCCCGGATCAATGGGACTTAATCGGTAAACTGCTGTGGGATTGGCGGGAGTGGTGTCTGGATAAGGGATTGTTGACGTATGGTCTAATTGGTGATCTCTATTGGCGGGAAATGTTAGCAGATGCTACCTATCAGCAGTATTTAACCCAGCGTTATCGGGCGATACTAGCAGATGATGTGGATGAGTATCCCGCGATCGCACGGGATTTGTTTGATTTACTCTTAGATCAGGGCGTCGTGGGGGCGTTTACCTATAATCCCCAAGGTCAAGTGCGCTTAGGCTTAAACGCTGATCCCGATTATTTGTCAGGATTAGCCTCCCGGTGTCAAGTGGAATCCTTACCCTCACAACCGAATGACTCCTTAGCCGATGCGTTATCCCCAATGGCAGTAGACCTGCTCAACGACCCCATGGTATTGTCAGACTTACCGGAGTTTTTGCGATCGCTACAAACCACATCCCGCGCCCAGTTGTTACGCCGCACCGCCGAGGTAATAGTAGACGCGGTGAAGTCGGGAGACGTGCAACCGGGAGATATTGCCATCATTGCACCCGGATTAGATGCGATCGCCCGCTATACGCTGACCGATATTCTCAGCAAACAGGGGATTCCCATCCAACCATTGAACGAACAGCGCCCCCTGATTAGTTCTCCCTTAATTCGCGCCTTATTAACCCTGCTAACCCTTGTCTATCCAGGATTAGGACGGTTAGTGGATCGCGAAGCGATCGCCGAAATGCTGGTAGTTCTCAGTCGGACACCCGAACCCGTGGCGACGCCTGAGGAAGACTCCCCCATCCCTAGCCCCAATATTGACCCAGTACGGGCGGGTTTACTCGCAGACTATTGTTATTCTCCTGATCCCAACTCCCCCCGCTTATTACCCGTAGAAACCTTTGCCCGTTGGGATCGTTTAGGACATCGGGCGACAACCGCTTACACCCAGATTCAGCAATGGTTAGAGGAACAACGAGAACAACAGCAACAGCGCCTAATTCCATCCTGTGTAGTGATTCTCGATCGCGCTATCCAGAAATTCCTGTGGAATGGTTCTAATCTACCCTACGACCAAATTGCCGCCTTGCGGGAACTCATGGAAACCGCCCAACATTATTGGGAGGTAGATGGGCGATTGCGGAAACTCCCCGCTAACGCGACTGATGAGGAGATAGCTAGGGGGGGAACACCACCACAGGCGACAATTTCCCAATTTATTCAGTTATTGCGTCGGGGAACCGTCACCGCCAATTCCTTTCCCGTGCGTCGCCTCCCAGGTACAGCCAACTCAGCCGTTACCCTAGCCACCATTTTCCAATATCGAGCCGCCCGTGGCTACCACCGTTGGCATTTTTGGTTAGATGCGGGATCTCATCTGTGGAGTCAGGGCGGTGCAGCTACATTATTTGCAGCCCCCTTATTTCTCAAGGATTGGTTTGGACAACCTTGGACAGAAGCCGATAAAATCCAAGCAGATGAAGAACGGTTGCAGCGAATTTTACAGGATTTGTTAGGGCGAGTGAGTGAGCGAGTGTATTTATGCCATAGTGATTTAGCCGTCAATGGGACAGAACAAACCGGTCCATTATTAACCTTAGTTCATTCCGCAATGGAGTTACCTGTTGAGTCAGTTGTCAGTCATTAGTTATTAACTGTAGGGGCGCAAGGCTTGCGCCCTTTGTGGTGAGGGGAGGCAATAAGCAACAGAGAACAGTGCGAACCTATTGCTGACTATTTTGTCTGGCGTTTTGACCCCTTCAGACAATCGCGTCTATCCTAGAAATAACAGTCATTTTCCAGTTAGGAGTAACCCCAGATGGTACAATTTGAACCACTTTCGCGTCTCCCCACCAGCCAAGAGCTACCCTGCTCCGATGATACCCCTGTGGATAATGAACTACAAAATTTAGTTCCCAACTTACTGCTGAGTATCTTAGCGTTCATCTGGCAAGAGCGCCAGGATTGGTTTTTGGGCGTAGATATGGGGATCTACTATCTCTATGAAAACAAACGTCAACCTGCGCTCGTACCCGACGGGTTTCTCAGTATCGGTGTACCCAGACATTCCGGTGAATCCGGACGACTCAGCTATGTTTTGTGGGAAGAAAACAATATTCCGCCCATCCTAGCGATGGAAGTTGTCTCCAAGAAATACAACGATGAATATGAAGACAAAAAAGATAAATATGCTCAGTTAGGTGTGCTTTACTACCTAATTTACAACCCCAATCACTGGCAAAGAGACGAACATCAACCCTTGGAATTGTATCGTTTAGAACAGGGGCAATATATTCTACAAACTGGGGAACCTTACTGGATGCCAGAAGTGGGTTTAGGAATTGGCAGAGGAATAGGAACCTACGTGGCTTGGACAAGGGAATGGTTATTTTGGTACGACGAACAAGGAAATGCTTATCCACTTCCGGAAGAACTCATTGAACAGGAACGTCAACGGGCGGAACAAGAACGTCAACGGGCGGCAAGCGCCGAAACAGCGCTACAGCAACAACAGCAACAAACTGTAACTCGACTCTTCGCCTTGGGTCTAAGCCTAGAACAAATTGCCACAGCTTGTAATCTTTCCGTAGAAGAAGTCAGAGCCATTCTTGAGTGATGTTAGAACGTTCGTAGTAAGGGAACCTTAGCCTAAAACAGGAATTCAGGGGAGGGTCGATTTTGTAGAACAGTTATCGGTTACATCCCACAGGTTAGTCCCTAAACTCGCCCCTACGGAAGTTATCGGTTTTATGCCAAAGGCTAGTCCCTCGCGCCCGCCTCTACGGGTTATGTGGATGAGGGCGCGATCGCATGTTTTTTTCTGTTGCACTTTTATCCCAAATCCGGGTTAGGTATCCCATTATAACCTAGTCCGCGCAGGCGGACTTTGGCAAGTGTAGCAGCGATTTCAATCGCCATGGCTGTCATGGAGTTCCTTTTGAGATAAAGCGTCGATTTCGGTAAACTTTATCATATCTACCGTTTAGAACTATGCAGACAAGCCAAAACCTATCCCTTCCCACCATGGGTTGTGGAACATGGGCGTGGGGAAACCGATTACTCTGGGGATACGACGAAAGCATGGATGATGAGTTGCAAGCCGTCTTTAATCTGTGTGTCAGTAATGGTGTTACCTTATTTGATACGGGTGATTCCTATGGAACAGGCAGACTGAATGGACGCAGTGAACAACTGCTGGGACGATTCTCTAGAGACTATTCTGGTATCAATCAAGAGAACATTTGCATTGCCACCAAGCTAGCCGCCTATCCCTGGCGATTGACACGCGGTTCAATGGTATCCGCCTGTAAAGCCTCTGCGCGACGATTGGGACGAAATGTCGATTTGGCACAGATGCATTGGTCTACTGCCAATTATGCCCCGTGGCAAGAAGAATGGCTTTTGGATGGTTTGGCTGATCTCTACGAAAAGGGATTAGTGAAGGGAGTTGGACTCTCTAATTATGGACCAAAACGACTCCAAGAAATTTATCCCAAGTTTAAACAGCGAGGGGTTCCGATTGCAACGCTACAAGTCCAGTATTCTCTTTTATCGACCTATCCCGTCACCGAATTGGGTATCAAAGAGGTTTGTGATCAACTGGGAATTCAACTGATTGCCTATAGCCCTCTGGCGTTAGGACTACTGACGGGAAAGTATTCCGAGAAAGGTCCATTCCCGAAAGGGTTACGCCGTTTGTTATTTAAGCAGTTATTACCAGGAATTCAGCCGCTTTTAGGAGGTTTACGAGAAATCGCTTCCTCCAGAGAGAAAACCATGGCGCAAGTGGCGATTAATTGGTGTATTTGTAAAGGTACTCTACCTATTCCGGGTGCGAAGACGATAAAACAGGCACAAGACAATATTGGTGCGTTGGGATGGCAGTTGAGTTCTGGTGAGATGACTGAATTGGATCAAGTGGCGGCACGTTTAGATAAAGCGATGGTGCAAAATATTTTTCAAACTCGATAACACCTATATATTTATTCCATGTCTGTCCGTAGGGGCGCACTGAACTGTTTGGATAGATGTTGCTGTTCTTCACTCCCTACAGTTACTGCCCAGAGTGTTGCTATTGCCATAGCTAACCAAATTCTTTCGGCTCGGGCTGGTTCTCTTAAACGAGTTTTCTGCCACTGCCATCCATCACTTTTTATGTCTCGATAACTTGATTCAATCCAAGAACGTAAACCCTACCAAAAGCTTTGAGCTTGTGTCGGTTTTAAGTCGGTAACAATTAACCAGGGTTCTTTATATCCTTCATCCCAACGGATCTGAAGGGGACTTTGAATAAATTTCTGATTTCTCCCCTGTTTCGGTAATTTCTGCTTCCTCTCTTTTTCTTTTCTTTTCCCCTCTTTTTCTTTTCCCCCCTTTGAAAGGGGGGCTAGGGGGAATCTCTTATTAAGTCAATTTTCTAACCTTTCCCGCCTGAATATCGGTGGGTTAGGTTGGATAGTTCATTGAAGGATTATCACCTGAATTAAGTTCCCGCCTAACCCACCCTACGAGATTGAAAAAATTCTCAATACTCCTGAATCCGGGCGCAAGCTTTGCGCCCCTACTCGACTTCCAGCGTCAAACCTGGCATGAGTCGCTGTAAGTTTTTTAACGATTTGCCTTGCCACGGAATATTCTGAGAGCCTTGTACAATCATCTTAATCGTCTTTTTCTGTCTAACTTTAATCGCAAATTTCGACAACATACTAATTCCCGAACTGTTGAGAAATTGCAGGTCTCGTAAGTTAAGCGTCAGGATAGAAGGCTGACTCTCTATGGCTTGATCGAGTAACTCTATAATCGGCGCGTATTCTTCCGTGCCACTTAGCCGCAGGGAACCTTTCCAATGAACGGTTGAACTTTCTGTATCATAAAAGACACTATACGTGTCGCTTTTAACTTCCATTTTCCCCATCCTTGACAAAAATATGGCGTTCTCAAACACTGATGAAATAAACACATTTAAACATAGACCCCTCCAGAAATTAGGATTTAACCACTGTTTGACAATGGTTTCAGATGAATTATCAGAGATGTCTAATGTTGTGGCTCAAAACCACAAACCTTAAATCCTAAAATTTACCTGGTTTTGGATTGTAAATTTTGAATTCATGTTTACCATTTTCCTTGACGACAGGACTGACGCTTCATACCGTCAATCGCACCATGGTGGTGACGGTGGTAATCGGTGGCGTCTTTGCCAGGGTCTCAAACTTCCAGCCGAGGGTTGCCATGTAGTCATTGATCATGGTTAAAAATCCTAAGCGAGAAGCCGTGCTGGTTTCGTCTGCTGCATTTTGTTCTAACTGATGAATATACAACTCTTGGGGGTCTGATGTCGTCAATTTCTGGAGATATGCCTGAAAATCATCCAGAATTGGGGGAGGAACTGTGTTTTTTGTCAAGAAGACTAAGCTGTCGTTATACAGGTGTAAGGCGATGCTGATGGGTTGCGGTGAGGTATCCTCATTAAACTTCATCGCGTTTTCTAACAACTCGTTGGCAATGTAACTCACGGCACTCTTAATCTCCACTTGTTGAGCCGTAGCATCCGTATCCTCTTGGTCAGTGGGAAAAAATGTGACCACATAATCAGCCATGAAATCGGCGGATAACCCATTATTCCGCCAGCGCTGCTGTAAAGGAATTGAACTGGGTGAAAATTGGATAACCAGGTATTCCTCACTAGGAGGTAGCTGCTCGTTGAAATCTCCAAAGATCTGAGTCATATCGCGTTTGTCGGTAGTCTGTTTGAGGAGTGCCAAAGGAAACAATAATAACTTGTAAACGTCAGGCGGAATCTTTTTCCCAGTTCCCTATTCCTTAACCATCCGGTTTGATTGGTGCGATGCCGGAGCGATCGCGCAGCAAGGATGGTTTGGGTTTAATCACTAACAGCGTTATATCATCATAAACCTTTTGTGTCCCAATATGTCGCCGCACATCCTCAATCACGGCTTGGCGAATTTCCCGGGCTGACTGTCGCCAGTTGTGACTGAGAATCTGACACAGACGCTCAATCCCATACTGCACGCCTTGGGAATTTTCGGCTTCGGGAATTCCATCGGTGTAGAGAACCACCACATCGCCCGGATGTAACTGGATTTCTGCATCGGCGACAAAATCGGCAATATCGGCGACTAGACCAATGGGAAAGCCTAAATCAATGGTATCAACTCGCTCAATTTTACCACCCGAACGCACGACAATCATTTCTTCATGTTGTCCACTCAAGCGCAGTTTATCGTGGTGATAGTCCAGGAGGGAGAGAGTGAGATTTTTCTCAGATTTCATTCGCTGGATATTATGATAAATCGTTCGATTCAGGACACTTAAAAACTGCTTAGAATCCGTTTTCGCTCCTTCCAACAACGTTCTCACCGCCGTTTGCACCATAATCATCAAGACGCCACTTTCTAACCCATGTCCCGTGACATCGCCAATACCAATAGTAACATGACCATTATTTTGCAGGACATCATAATAGTCACCACCGACTTCAGTTGCGGGTTCCATAAAGCCAGCGATGTCTAAGTCAGTAATCTGGTTCAGTTCCTCCTCTTTAGGTAACATCATCTGTTGCAGACGACGAGTTACCTCAACCTCAGCACTCAGGCGCAGATTTTCGGCTTTCAAACAACTATTGAGCAGGGTAATTTCCTGATTCGCTTGAGCCAATTGAGCCGTGCGTTTCTCCACTCTTGTTTCTAATTCTTCATTGGCATGTTGGAGGGCATCTTGACTCCGACGCAATGCGATAGTCGCTCGTTGAACCGCTTTTTGCAGGCGCACTGGCTCACTGACTAAGATATACACTAACACCCCAGCTAATAGTGCTGATAATCCGCCCCCTATCCACAACCATTTGGAAATAGGTGCCGTTGATGCCCATCCATTGTCAGGAATTGCCGCTAATTGCCATGATCCGTTCGGTAACGTTACCTCTAAACGGACAGGATTTTGTTGAAAAATACTGGCATCCCCGAACACTAAGTCTCCCGTTTCACCCAATCCATCTTTACCCCGAATCCCATACTGAAGTTTGGTAGAAAGATTGAGTAATCCGGCTTCCTGAAATAACGTATTGCGGTCAAAACCAATACCCACTAGACCCCAATAGCGACCACTTTGGGGAGGTTGGTCGGGGGGCGTGAGAAATATCGGGGTACGACTAATAAATCCCCAATTTTTTTTAGGTTCTAACTGCAACGGACCGGCAAAAACGGTTTGGCGGCTTTGAATGGCTCTCTCAATGGCGTCTCGTTCTTCAGGAATAGTCATGGGGTTAAAGCCAATCGCGTCTTCATTGCCTTTTAAGGGATAGAGATGGCTAACGATGTTATCTTTATACAGGGCTAGGAATTCAATTCCTTGTTGATCTTCGACGAGGACACTGGAGAGACGCTCAAATTCGTTTTGGGTAATGTCTGGGTTAATCGTGGACACATACGCCAATAAGCCCCGCGTAAGAAAAAGTCGCTGATTGAGGGCGGCTTCCAAGCGGGCTCTCGCTGCACTCAGTTGATTGAGAACATCCGAACGTTGTTGTTCGGAAAACCGTTGGTGTTCAGCACGTTCAAAACCCCAAACGACGAATAGGACAATCACTACTGTTAAACAGGCAGCAAAATAAGGAAAAACGCGATTATTTAGGGCAGAACGGATTGAAAACCATGGGTTGTTTGTCATTGGTTAGGGAACAGGGAACAGGGAACAAGGAACAGGCAATAGGCAATTAAACTTCAAAATTTTTTCTTTGTTTAATCACGAGTAAGGTGATATCATCATAAAGTTGCTGTGCTTCAATATGCTGGCGTAGGTCATCAATAACGGCTTGCCGAATTTCAACAGCGGATTGTTGCCAATTTTGACTGAGAATTCGACACAGGCGTTCGATGCCATATTGTATCCCTTTGGGATTTTCTGCCTCGGGAATCCCATCGGTGTAGAGGACAACAGTATCTCCCGGATTTAACGGGACTTGAAGATGTGCTACGAAATCAGCGATATCAGCATCTAAACCAATGGGAAACCCTAGATCAATGGTATCAATTCGCTCAATATGACCTCCAGTCCGCACGACAATGATCTCT
The DNA here is from genome assembly GCF_040220555.1 of Coleofasciculus sp. C1-SOL-03. Lineage (NCBI taxonomy): Bacteria > Bacillati > Cyanobacteriota > Cyanophyceae > Coleofasciculales > Coleofasciculaceae > Coleofasciculus > Coleofasciculus sp. C1-SOL-03. The sequence continues at coordinate 14,892 of NZ_JAVJUO010000228.1, read as the reverse complement.
TCATGTTGTCCGCTCAAATTCAGGATACCTTTTTGATAGTCCAGTAAAGCCAAGGTGAGGTTTTTGTCGGAGTTCATCCGCTGGACATTTTGATAAATGGTGCGATTGAGGATATCTAAAAATTGCTTGGGGTCAGTTTGGTTACTTTCTAAGAGGGTGCGGACGGCGGTTTGTACCATTAAGCTTAATACGCCGCTTTCTAAGCCATGTCCCGTCACATCGCCTATACTAATTTGGACGCGATCGCGATAGGGTAAAATATCATAATAATCCCCACCCACTTCCGTCGCCGGTTCCATAAAACCCGAAATTTCTAAGTCAGTAATTTGATTCAATTCTGCCTCTTTAGGCAGCAACATCTGTTGCAAGCGGCGGGTAACATCAAGTTCAGCACTCAATCGCAGATTTTCTGCCTTGAGACGTTCATTGAGCTTAGTAATTTCCTGATTTGCCCGAAACAAATCCGCTTGGGCTTGTTTGCGTTCCGAGATGTCGCGAAATGTACCTGTATAAAAGCAATCTTGACCCGATTTAGTCTCCACAACCGTTGCTTCTAGGGGAAAGCGAAACCCATCAACCCGACAGCCAACAATCTCATGTCTGCCCACTTTTAATAACCGTTCCATTCCCCTATCCGGATCATCGGCGGCGGGGATTGACCAATCCAATACCAATAACTGATGAATATCCATACCGATGAATTCGTTGATGGAATACCCAAATATCTCTTTCGCACTCGGATTAGCGGTAACAATTTTGAGTTGAGGTTTGGTGAAGGTAATAATCGCATCCATTGCCGTTTTCACAATGGCATCGGTGCGGGTTAACGCCTCTTCTAAGGCATCCATCACCTGGTTATAACGCTGGGCAATTTGACCGACTTGCGTAAACGGTTCGACAGGAACTCGTAAGCTTAAATCTTGGGTCTGGGCTTGGGCTTCCATGACCTGAAACAGGTCATAAATCTCAGTTTTGGCGCGATGTTCGGACACATTTAAACCAATCTGTTCCGCCTCAACACTCACCCGCATTGGGAAAAAACGATTAGTGATGAATAATAGGAGATAAGTTATGCTAAATGCCCAAATCCCACAACTAAGAATTCCGATTCCCTGTACACCAAGCTGTAGCACTGGACTCAACCCCGTATCCACTAATTCCGGTTGACCAAACAACGCCACCGCTAATGTTCCCCAAATTCCTCCACCCAGATGCACGGGTATGGCATCTACCGCATCATCAATCCGCCACCGTTCCAACCCATTCGACATCAAGGTAGCAATAATCCCCCCAATCGCCCCAATAATCACGGATGCGGGAGAGGTGACAACATGACAAGAGGCGGTAATCGAGACTAATCCCGCTAAGGAACCATTAATTAAGGATTCGACTTCCGGAAGTTGACACCGATACCAACTAACCATTCCGGCTGCCATCATTCCGGCAATACCTGCTAGCACGGTATGTACAATAATGCTAGGGACTTGCTCATTTAAACTCAATGTGCTGCCCCCATTGAACCCCAACCAGCCAATCCACAATAGCATGGCACCTAAAACCGAAAGGGGTAAATTAGACCCATGGATTTTTCGCGGTGGTTGATGATTCGGAAATCGCCCGGTGCGTGATCCGATAATCATTAGACTGGCTAGAGATACCCAGCCGCCCAAACTGTGAACGACTGTGGAACCCGCAAAATCAACAAAGCCTAGCCGTTCTAACCAACCCACTGATACATCTAAATCAATCCCATTCCACGCCCAATGTCCAAACAGGGGATAAATCAGACCAGACACCAAACCCGCTAAGATTAGGTAAGCCCGAAACTTCATCCGTTCCGCCACCGCCCCGGAGACAATCGTGGTGGCGGTGCTACAAAACATGGCTTGGAACAAAAAGAACGCCGCCAGTCGGGGTGTAGCTTCAACGTGAACGAAGAAATGGGTTGAGCCAATCCACCCTAGCACTGAGGTGCCAAACATAAAGGCATATCCGAACGCCCAAAATAAGGCGATAGATATGCCCAAGTCAGCTAAGTTTTTGATGGCAACATTGATACTATTTTTCGATCGCGTCAGCCCTGACTCCAGGCACATAAACCCGGGTTGCATCAGGAATACCAAGCCAGAACAGACGAGGAGCCACAGAATATCAATCACTTATACCTGCCCCTTGTTTTTGGCATACAAATATATATCATCCTTACAGATATGCCCGCTCTAATTCCAGAACATTTAGTTTCTCCCTACCATCCCGCTTGTTGCTGAACCATCCCGGCTAGGGCATGTTGTCTAATCTCTTTGTTATCAATGGTTGTGGCTATCTGTCTGTCTGGGGATAAGGTGGATAAGACTGGCGGCTGATTGGACAGCGATCGCGTTAAGATAATTCACAAAACTATAATTGTGTACATATACGAATAATAATGAGCAACAGCAACGAGCCGAACCCCTTTTTTGACGATGATAAAGTCAATAAAGATGAACTCTTTATCGAAGTTCCCCCGGATCAAACACCTCCCTATCAGGAACGAATTCCCTCTGGATATGACCCCATGGGAGAAATCCATCTCAGGGGTCGAGCCTTTAGAAGTCTCTCTGGGGGAACAATCTCTTGGTGGATACTGATTTCTGGTTGGTTCATCTTTGGAGTGCCAGCTTTATTAATACTGATTAATGCGATTATCTTGCAATCCTTCGCGCTTGTCATCCCATTAGGCTTGGCTGCTATTCCTCTGTTAATTCTCTGGAGAGGTACGGCTGCAAAATTGTCTAATACCAAGCGCCGCCGGAAATAATTAATTATTAATTGTAGGAGTTAATTGTCGGGACAGGTTTAGCCACTAAAATTACTTGGACAATAACTGAACAATAAAATCAGCCCTTATTCAATTCTATTCAAACAAACAATATGCTTACCAAAATACGGCGTATTTTGAATCGATTTTTCAGAAAATCAAGAACAATCAATAATGAACCTCTCAATAAGGTAAGTTTGATTGTTATTATCCTGATTGATATTTTTATCTTAATCAATGTTTTCACTGGACTAAATGATGTTAGCCAATGGTATATTAGCCCTGCACAGGCTTATCCCTGTTATGCTGAGTGGAGAAATTACCAATCGAAAACTACTCAAGACAAAGCTTATGCGCTGATCAAATCTTCATTGCTATATGCAAGAAGCCATCAATCTAATTTTCAGCAAACCTATCAACAAGCGGCGGTAGGACATCTAGGCACTGTGTCTCCAACCTGCTTAGAGTACGGCAGTTACAAAGATCAACTCAATAATCCAGAAAATCAGCAAATTATAACAGCTATTGATCAGAAACAAGCAGAAATCAATGAACTTGAACAAACGAATCGCCGTATTCGTGAGCAATATGACTCAACTCTATTGGAAAAAATAGCAGGTCAGCCTCGTGAGCAATCGATTAATCTAGTTGAGGCGGAGAAAGCCAAACAGCAACTCGAACAAAATAACCGCAATATTGCTAGGCTTAAACAGGAAATTGCTGAACTGAAAAATCAACTGACGGCGAAACCTGAAAGTTTAGCTTTTATCAGCTTGCTTAAGGATGATGGGACATTTCAGTCAGTTGAAAATGCCTACCAGCAAGCATCCTTTTGGTATCCCAGCATCCAATTCAGCTTTCAAGCGCTTTTCCTGCTACCGCTAATTTTCCTTTCTTTATCGGTTTACAATTTTGCTCAACGAAAAGAATATGGACTCATTGCCCTAATTAGCTGGCATTTGTCAGTGGTATTTTTTATACCATTAATTTTTAAGATATTTGAGTTTCTGCAATTTGGTGCAATCGTTCAATTTCTCGTTGATATCATTAGCACCCTTTTAGGCGGACTCGTTTTTCTGGTCAGTTATGCTTATATCTTACTGATTCCTCTGATTGGGTTTGGCATTATCAAATTCTTCCAAAAAATTGTCTTTAATCCCAAAGTACAAGCAGCGGCGCGAGTTCAAAAATCACGCTGTATCCGGTGTGCCAAGAAAATTCCGACCCATGATGCCTACTGTTCCCACTGTGGTTTTTATCAATACACTGAATGTCATAATTGTCACAGTATGACTTATAAGTATTTACCGTATTGTAAACAATGTGGACAGTCTCAAGATTCCAATTAATAGCACGCTCGTCGTTACGCTGTCTTCAGGATAAGTACTCGCGATCGCGTACCAAAAACACTTAAGCTGTAGGTTGGGTTAACGCCAATAACAAGGTTTATACTTACAAAGAAGACATTTATTACTAGATGGCTAAAAGTGCTATGATTGGTTTACCTAGAGAAAGGATTAGCTGTGACTTACATCACTGTTGAAATTCCAGACGAACAACTCCAGAACTTGCAGCAACTAGCGCAGGAAAGCGGAATATCGCTTGAAGATTTACTGCGTGCAAGCATTGAAGACTGGCTCAATTATCCAAAGAGCGAATTTGTACAAGCGTCCAGTTACGTATTAAAGAAAAACGCCCAACTGTATCGACGTTTGGCATGATACGTTACCTAATAAATCATCTATTTTTATAGATACTAATAAACGTACAGCTCATGCAGCAGGTCAAAGCTATCTAACATCAACTTCCATTAGAAAATGAGTGCGATCGCATTCTTGAGGTTAGACTGAATATCACGCTGATTAAGCTAGATGCATCGTTGCGCTGTCTTCACCATAAGCACTCGCGATCGCGTACAATCCAGATAGGCAAAATTCCCTTTATTTTACCAGGAAGTCCCAATGGTACAGACTCCATCTCGATTCATCACTCTGGAAGAATTCCTGAAACTACCAGAAGCCAAACCCGCCAGCGAATATATTAATGGGCAAATCATTCAGAAGCCAATGCCACAGGGTAAGCATAGTACAATTCAAACGGAGTTTTCCACGACTGTCAATATACTTCTTAAAGCGGGGCGGGTTGCACGAGCCTTTTCAGAGCTACGTTGTACATTTGGTGGACGCTCAATCGTTCCTGATGTATCCGTAATTACTTGGGAGAGAATTCCCCGTGACGCGAATGGTGAAATTGCCAATACCTTTCCCATTGCTCCTGACTGGACAATCGAGATTCTGTCACCTGAGCAAAGTCAGACTAAAGTAACCAAAAATATATTGCATTGTCTTAATCATGGAACTCAAATGGGTTGGTTAATTGACCCAGATGAGCAAACGGTGTTTGTTTATCTTCCCCAACAGCAACTAGAGGTGTTTGATCAACCCGAACAGAAACTTCCCGTTCCCGCTTTTGCCAATGAGCTAAATCTAAGTGTAGCCTCGGTGTTTGGCTGGTTATCAGAGTAAGCTGTAACGCATTTAATTTGATGAACAATATCTCGCGTACTAATTGGGAAGCACTCGAATCAATGTCTGATGAAGATATTGATTATTCTGACATCCCATCGTTGACAGATGAATTCTTTGAGGGCGCGACACTGCGAATTCCAGCAGATAAAGCACACCATCTGATTCAGATCGACCCAGATGTAATAGCTTGGTTCAAAGCCCAAGATATAGAATACAAGAGACTCATTAATACTGTTCTACGTCGCTACATTGAAAGCAATGGCGACAAGCACTGAGCCTAACCGATTGGTATACCGGACACAAGCCAGTGCGATCGCTGATCGTCGTAGGTTTGGAAAACGACAGGAAACCTAACCTTTACTTTATCTGTAGCCCCCTTGCGATCGCGCCACAGTCGTTAGCATTTTAACCAGACGTTTACAGCGTACTGCTATGATGCTTTGTAGAGGACTATCTACAGTTAGGAAAAATGACTGAATTACTTCAGCGCGTTATTGCACAGCTTGAGAAATTGCCAGAAGAAGAGCAAGATGCGATCGCGACTCGTCTTTTAGCAGAATTAGAAGATGAACGGGCGTGGAAAGTTCGTTTTGAATCCACGACCAGCGAGCAATGGGATAAGCTAGCCCAAATGGTTCGTCAGGAAATTGCGGCTGGCGATATCACTCCACTTGATCAGGTTTTTCCGCCTAAACTAGGAAATTGAGTATAACATAATAGTACAATAGCGTGATTAGCGCTGATTAAATTTTCATGCAGTTTCCTCGCACGATACTGCACAGACGAATACATGGAATGAGGTAAAACAACGACTAATGAGCAAGTAGGTTGGGTTGAGGTACGTAGGCGAAGCCTTCTCGTACTCCGTAGGAGAACCCGAAGGGTAGAGTAACCCAACTCGCACGGGTTAGCTTGAACGTTATAGACAAACCTGACATGCTCCCGATGTAACATTGGTAACAGGTAACACTTGCTGGAAATTTAGCACCTGTTGAGGCGAGAGGTTTGATAGTATCTGCAAAAATAGGGTCTTTCTCTCCGGTGCGCTTGTCATACTCTAATAGATGTAGGTAAGATACAATTGATAGACTAATCTTCTGAGGAGCAAGTATTGATGGAGTTGTTCACTATTGGTCACTCTAACCACACAATAGAAGGTTTTATCTCTTTACTACAGCAACATGGTGTCACTGCTATGGCTGATGTGCGTTCACATCCATACAGCCGTTTCTTGTCACACTTCAAACGCAAAGAGTTGAAAGAAGCTTTATCAAAGGAAAAAATTGACTATCTATTCTTGGGACAAGAACTAGGCGCAAGACCCAACAACCCACAGTGCTATGTTAATGGAAAAGCTGTTTACGAGAAGATTGCTGCAACTGAGACATTCCAAGAAGGGATTCAAAAAGTTTTAAAGGAATTAGAGAAACGCAGAATTGCGTTAATGTGTGCAGAACAAGATCCTTTAACCTGTCACAGAGCAATCTTAGTTTGTCAACATTTACGGGACTCTAATTTGCAGATTAATCACATTTTGAAGAATGGTGATATAGAGTCTCATTTTGACCTAGAAGATAGAATGCTAAAGAAGCATGGTTTTATAGTTAAGGGACAACCCATTCAACTTTCTCTATTTGACAATGAATTGAGTAACTTGCCCACAAGAGAGGCATGTTTGGAAAAAGCCTATAAACTTCAAGGTAATGAGATTGCCTACGTAGAGCAAAGGAATGATGACCATGAGCGATCAAATCAATCTTTTCACAATCGGGTTTACTCAAAAGAGTGCTCAAAAATTCTTTGATACGCTTAAACAAGCAGGTATCAAGACGGTTATAGATACTCGTCTCAATAATATTTCTCAGCTAGCCGGATTTACAAAAAAGAGAGATTTGGAGTATTTTTTAAAGGCGATTTCAAATATAGACTATGTTCATCTTCTAGATTTAGCGCCAACTAAAGATATTTTGGATGAGTATAAGAAGAAGACAAGAGATTGGGAAACATACGAACAAAAGTTCTTGCAGCTTATAGCTGATCGGCAAATTGAAAAAAAAGTCTCTCCGGATCTGATGGATGGTGCTTGTTTGCTCTGTAGTGAAGCCAAGCCTCATCGATGTCACCGTCGGTTAGTTGCTGAGTATCTCAACGGAAAGTGGGGCAACATTAGTATATGCCATCTATGAAGAAAATTATTTGCCTTGCCAATTCATGGAAACTAGATGAACGTTGCATTGCTGGAATTGATCTCAATACTGGTAAATGGGTTCGTCCTGTTTGCGATGATCGATATCCTGAAGATGGTCGGGTTCCAAAATATATTCGACTTGTTGAAAGTAGAGAACCAAAACTACTGGATATTCTAGAAATTCCACTGGCTAATACTGGCAAAGATTTTGGGTTTGAATGCGAAAACCTATCAGTTTTAGATGGTGACTGGAAATGTGTAGGTAGAATACAACCAACTAATTTACTCAGGTATTGTGGAAACACACAAATACTCCATAATTCGCGGAAATACGTTAATCCTTCTTACTTGCAGTCTCTACCATTTGAACAACGTCGTACTCTTCAGTTAGTTCACGCTGTCAGCTTTTCTGCTCAAAACAGCGGGAATAATAAGTGGCGAGGCACTCTTAAAACTCTTAATGGTCAATATTTAGATGCAACGATAACAGACCCAGTTTTTGTTGAGAAACTGAATGCAGGGTATCAACCTAAAAACAACTGTTTGGTAACTGTGAGCCTCAGTATGCCTTATCAATCTCGTCCTGATTGGGAAGGCGAAAAACCGTGTTGGAAGTTAATTGCAGGCGTAATAGAGCTTTGATACCAAGTATGATTGCCCATACTCCTACCTTTGAATTAACCCTATAAAACCTAACCTGTAGGCGAAAGGGGCGCGACAAAAGCCACACCCCCTCACCTAACTAACTCAACCCAAACAAGCCGCCAAATCCTCATCTGGTGTAGTAATCGCCTTCAACTGATACTTCTGTGACAGCAATTTGAAAACATTCGGAGAAATAAACGCGGGTAACGTCGGACCCAAACGAATATCCTTAATTCCCAGATACAGCAGCGTCAACAACACAGCAACCGCCTTCTGTTCATACCAAGACAGAATCATCGACAAAGGCAATTGATTCACATCCATATCAAACGCCTTCGCTAATCCCAACGCAATTTGAATCGCGGAATAGGCATCATTACATTGTCCCACATCCATCAACCGAGGTAGAGAACCAATTTCTCCCAACTGTTGATCAAAGAAACGGAACTTCCCACAAGCTAGGGTGAGAACGATACAATCTTCCGGTACTTTTTCCACAAATTCAGTGTAATAATTGCGCTCTGGTTTCGCGCCATCACAGCCACCAACTAGGAAGAAGTGACGAATTTTGCCTTGTTTAACCCCATCAATCACTTGATCTGCAACATTTAACACCGCATTCCGGGCAAATCCTGCCATTACCTGACGCGGCGGTTGCTCTTCCACAAACCCAGGCATATCTAAGGATTTTTGAATCGCTGGGCTAAAGTCGGGGATGTTACCCTCCTCGGCGGGAATATAGTTGATGCCAGAAAATCCTACAGGACCAATCGTAAACAGTTTCTCATCATAGGTTTCATGGGGCGGCATCAAACAATTAGTGGTGACAATAATCGCCCCCGGAAACTTACCAAACTCTTTGGTTTGATTCTGCCAAGCTGTGCCATAATGCCCGTACAGATGAGGATAGTTCTGTTTGAGTAGTGGATAACCGTGAGCGGGTAAAAGTTCGCCGTGGGTGTAAACCGTAATCCCTGTATCAGCCGTCTGTTTCAGGATGGCTTCCAGTTGTCTGATATCATGTCCCGAAACCAGGAGAGCTTTGCCTTTTCGGGGATTCAGGGGAACAGGGGTTGGCGTGGGATGTCCATAGGTATTGGTATGTCCCGCATCCAATAATTCCATCGCTCGCAGGTTCATTTCTCCTACCTTTAAGGCTAAATTCACCCAATCATCCAAGGTGAAATCTTGATGATTTAGCGCATCTAAGGCTTCTTGAATGAAGTGGTACACCTGCTCATCTTCTTGTCCCAATTCTTGAGCGTGGAAAGTGTAGGAAGCAGCGCCCTTAATTCCATAGAGAACCGTGAGTTTCAGGGAGAAAATGTCAACATCCCGCGCCGATTCACTAATAAAGCCTAATGCTAAATCTTGACCCTGTTCGACTAAACTCTCATTAAAGTCAGGATGATACCCAGACACTCTTCCCCATTTGACGGGTTCGGGACTAGCTTCCTTGACTTTAGCTTTTAAATTATCTCGCTTCTCGATACACTCACGGACATACTTGGTAAAGCGTTTTCGGTCAAAGTTGACATTCGTCATTGTGGCGAATAACGATTCGCAGGTGAAGACATCTTCATCGTGAGTAGAAATGCCTAACTGACGGGCTTTAATCACCACTGGCGCAAGTCCGCGCAAGCAGTAGACTAATAAATCTTGAACGGCGTTAAGTTGAGGACTTTTACCACAGGCACCCCATTGATGACAGCCATTACCACTGGCGGTTTGTTCGCACTGTTCGCAAAACATGAGTTACTTTTTCCTATATCAGTCTCTATGTCTCTACTCTAGGAAATTTTTGGCAGATAACGCTTTGACTTAAGTCAATTTTTGTAATCTCCGGCAGTTTGTAAAGAAGTTTTACAGTTTCATGCCAGTTTTTTGGGCGCAAGCCTTGCGCCCCTAAAAATACAAGGTTAATGGTTCAAATTTACCTCTATCTTTAGGTAGAGATTCAAGTTTTCAACCGGGCAATCAGATCCCCGACTTCTTTAAAAAGGCGGGGATCTTGCTTAGAGACTGTACCTCATCGACCTGAAAATAATGCTACAGTTTAAACGGAAGTTATCGGGTGGGGAAGGGCGGGTTTTGTAGAAATGTTATTGGTTTCCTTGTTAATTCTATCCCTAAACCCGCCCCTACATTACGCGCACGTTCTTGTTGGACAACAGGGGGATATAAACTACTATATTTGACTGCAACTTGGTCTAAAATAACTGTTTTGGCGGAAATGATTGAAGGGGAAGATTTCAAAACATTCCCTTCCTCACCTTCCCCACCTTCTCCACTTGCCAACAGATGCTGTGTTCAGCTATAACTTTGCCATGCCTGCCAGAAAAAGTAAATGGCTAAGATAGCTAGTAATGCACTAAATGCTAAACTAACCACTTTATCCGGTAATTTAGGCAAAAAACGGGTACTAATTTGCGCTCCCAACAAACCCCCTGTACCCAGAAGTAATCCCTCAATCCATAACACATTCCCTTGCACAGCATGACCGATACAAGCCGAAATTGCGGTAATCACAATCACGCCTAAACTGGTTTGAATTGCTGTTTTAATGGTCTCTCCCAAAAGTAAAATTTGCAAGGGAACCAGAATCACACCGCCACCCACACCAAATACACCAGCGAGTAAGCCGGCGGTACTTCCTGTGCCAATTCTGGCTAATGCTGCTTTGCTTTTCGAGTGGGGAGTTTGTCGTTGATGTTCCGTTTCCGGAAAGTCTTGCTTTTCTCTGGCTTTCAAGCGTTTGCGGAGTCGCACTAAGTAAATATTAAGTAGGAGTAATAGTCCAAATGCCGCCTTTAACCAGTAGTCGGCAAATAATTCTGTTAAATAAGCGCCAATTGGCGCTGTGATGATAGCTGGAAAGCCAATGGCAATGATGCGTTTAAAATCTATGTTACCCAGCCGCCAATTCTGCACCGTACCCGAAATTGCTGTAATCACGATTGATAGGGTACTTGTGGCAACGGCTTGTTGATAGTCATATCCTAAGGTTACTAATAAAGGTACAAGAACTGTACCGCCACCGATTCCCAAAAAGCCGGCTAGGATTCCGGCAAATAAGCCAGCAGATGCAAAAATTAATAACTGGGTCGGTGTCATTGGTTATTGGTCATTCGTCATGCGTCATTAGTCATTCGTCCTATGTTGGTTTAGAAGGGCGGGTTGAGTCAAGTTATCGGATATCAACCGAACGTTATCAGTAAAACCCGCCCCTACCCGTTCAACCACTAACTGCTTTGTTCGGGAATGGTGATATCTAACGATGTGACATTGTTCGACAGACTGGTTAAGGGAGGCTGAATTGCATCCGTATTCCCAACAACTAACGTCACCAGTTGATTGGGTTGGAGATACTTTTGCGCTACCCGTTGCACATCTTCAATCGTCGTCTCTTTCACCTTCTGCTGATACTGGAAGAGAAAATCTTCGGGATACCCATAATATTCATACCGCATCAGCCGCGATAAGGTTTGGCTGGGATCTTGGAAGTTAAACACAAACGAGTTCAAAACTTGGTCTTTAGCCGACTCAAGTTCTTCTGGGGTAACAGGCGTGGTGCGGATTTTCTCAATTTCTGAGCGAATCGCTTGAATCAAGGATACAGTTGCTTCAGAACGAGTTTGTCCACCCGCAACAAACATCCCAGGATAGTCATGGCGAGGACTCCAGAAGCCATAGACAGAATAGGCTAACCCTTGGCGCGATCGCACTTCGTTAAATAACCGTCCGCCAAACCCGTTGAGAATTTCATTCATTACATCCAACGCCGGATAGTCAGGGTTATCAAATTCTCCGCCAATATGCCCCAGATACACATAACTTTGGGTGAGTTGATCCTGATCCACGACAAATAAACCCTCTTCCTTGGCTTGGGATGCCGAGGGTACCGTTACCTCTGGGGGAGGTGATGGGGGATTCCAGTTACCAAACTTTTCGGTGATCCGCGATCGCATCTGTTCGGAATCAAAATCTCCCACAATACCCAGAATCATCCGTTCAGGATGGAAATAAGTCTGATAAAATTCCACTACATCGTCACGGGAGATATTGGCTAGCGTCTCATATTCAATGGTGCGGGCATAGGGACTCTGATTCCCATAAATCAGTTTAGTAAATTCGCGACTAGCAATATCTTTAGGATCATCATTGCGACGGGCAATTTGTCCAGCTTGTTGCTTTTTCGCCAGTTCTAGCTTATCTTCAGCAAAGGCAGGCTTTTGAATTACCTCAGCAAATAAGTCAAACACCATATCCACATCTTCGCTGAGGGCATTGAAACTGGCGCTACCGACAGAGGTATTAATGCCTGTTTCCACAGACGCCGCCCGTTGTTCGAGTAACTGATTTAGTTTATCCGGCGAATGTTCTGTTGTCCCACCTGTACGGAGGACTTCTCCGGTAATATTGGCTAAGCCAACCTGATCAGCCGGTTCAAGGCGATCGCCTGTCCGAATCATCGCTGTCCCACTCACCAAGGGCAATTCGTGGTCTTCCATTAAATAGACGACGATGCCATTATCCAGTTGATAGCGAGTATACTCAGGGATCTGAATCTCTGACAGAGGTGGAAAGGTTAACTCGGTATAATGCTTCGCCGTAGCCGCCACAGCAGGCGTGCGCGATACGATAACCAGAAGCATCGTGGCAACCAGTAGTCCACACCAGCGCCAAACTTTTTGACGGAATCTGTTCAATGTAAGATTGCTCATTAGATAAGTCGATGGGAAAAATTAAAGTTAACGGCTCTTATCGTCATTCGTCTTATGTCTTATGTAAGGGTTTGAGGAGATAGCAGCTACCTTGGCAGGTTAGGACATTCTTTACTGTTCCCTGTTCCCTATTGCCTATTGCCTATTGCCTATTTCCTATTCCCTGACAAATGACAAAGGACTATTGACTCGATAACAACCGTCCAATGGTACGATTTTCCGGCGTGAACGTAGCTTGAGCTACCCGTTGGATATCAGCAGGTGTAACTTGGGCGATTGCCTGGATTTCATTAAATAGATTGCGCCAGTCGCCTGTTTTCACCTGGTATTCGACTAAATTACGTGCCATCCCCATATTAGAATCGAGCGATCGCAATAAGCCAGCACGGGCTTGAGTTTTCACTCGTTCCAACTCTTGGGGCGAAACGGGTTTGGTTTTGAGTCGCTCAATTTCTTCTCCCAAGGCTGTCGCCACTTCTTCAACGGTATGTCCGGGTGCAGTTAGGGCATATAACAGCATCAGATTGGGATATTTATCTCCCGGAAACCCGCTAAATCCGGCGGCGGAGAGGGCGACTTGTTTGTCTTGAACCAACGATTTATATAGACGAGAGGTGCGACCATCGCTGAGTAAACGCCCGATAATTTCATAGACTACATGGTCAGGATGGGTTCGAGAGGGTCGATGGTATCCCTCCAAATACCAGGGTTGAGACGGAAGTTCCAACGTCACTTCCCGCGTTTGTTGCTGGGGAGGTTCAACGATGCTTACTCCCGGTGCGGCGGGTTTTGCCTCATAGCGTCCGAAGTACGTTTGAGCCAACTCTTTCACCTCGTCGGGATCAACATCGCCCACAATCGCCATGGTTAATTGACTGGGAACGTAGTGAGTTTCAAAGAATTGCCGCACATCGTCGCGAGTCAGGTTGCGGATGTCTTCGTCATATCCAATTACCGGACGCCGATAGGGATGGACTTGGAATGCCGTATCCAGAAACGCCTCGATCATTTTACCGATGGGCGAGTTGTCGGTTCGCAGACGCCGTTCTTCCAGAATCACCTCTTGTTCTTTATAAAATTCACGAAACACGGGTTCTAGGAAGCGTTCCGACTCCAAAGACATCCACAGTTCCAGTTTGTTGGAGGGAAAGCTGTAGAAATAGACGGTCGCATCGGCGGAGGTGGCGGCATTTAACCCCACACCTCCAGCTTGTTCAACGATTTGACCAAATTCATTTTGCTTGACCAAGCTAGCGGCTTCGGCTTCAACTTGGGCAAATTCCTCTTTTAATTGGGCAACCTTTGCCTCGTTCCCGGCTTTTTTTGCGGCTTTAATTTGTGCCGCTAACTGATCCAAGCGGTTTAACAGGGGTTTTTCTGCCTGATAATTTCGGGTGCCAATTTGCTTGGTTCCCTTAAAGGCTAAATGTTCCAGAAAGTGAGCCACACCCGTTTTGCCCACCGGTTCGTCAACGCCACCGACATCCGCATAGGTAGCAAAGGAGACAACGGGGGCTTGGTGTCGTTCGAGAACAATGAATTTCATCCCATTGTCCAGGCGAAACTCCGTCACCTGGTCAACGACGCCATCTAAGTAAGGTTGGATGGATTCGGCGTTTGTGGGCGGGGGTTCGCTGCGAGCTAAAGCCCCCAATGGTATACTACTCCATACCAGGGTTACGACTAAGAACGCTCCCCAGATGGAGCGCCATGGGTATTTTCTCAAGTGAACAGTCCAACGCAGAAAACGCAAAATAGATCGATTCTTTGTCATTTATCATCCTCGCGATGCGAGAAGCCAGCTACATCATTGCTTATGGGTCAGGGGTGGGGCAATAGTGACAGAACTTAATATAGTTTAGTTGATTTTCACCGCTTCTAAAAACCTAGACAAACCTACCCATCAGTAATTCTGCCTTGGTATAAGTCCACGGTGTAACTTTTGGTCGATAACCGTTAACGCTTGCGCTTGGCTGATACCCGGCATTGTTGCTCGATATCAGCCTTAAC
>NZ_JAVJUO010000227.1:0-98533 GCF_040220555.1 Coleofasciculus sp. C1-SOL-03 | reverse complement strand
TGGAAATGGTGCGTTACGCTTTTTGGAAATGGTGCGTTACGCTTTTTGGAAATGGTGCGTTACGCTTTTTGGAAATGGTGCGTTACGCTTTTTGGAAATGGTGCGTTACGCTTTTTGGAAATGGTGCGTTACGCTTCGCTAACGCACCCTACGCACCCTACGCACCCTACGCACCCTACGCACCCTACGCACCCTACCCGCCCCGATAAATGACGAATGACATAGGACAAATGACATAAGACAATCAGAACGAAATAATTAAACGCTGATCTTGGAACTTCGCCCCTTTCACCGCTTGACCGCTTAATTGGGGCGGAAGCCAAATATTACGCCGCTGATCGCCTGCTTCAATTGTCACCTCTGGACCATATTGGGTGAGTTTTACCTGCTTTTTGTCGAAGCCCGGTAAAAATAAACTCACTTGACGATTTGCTACATCTATGCTAATAGCCTTGGGCGCTTGCATCGCTTGTTTAAAATCAGGCAAAGCATCCATCAACGGTTGCCAGTCAGCCACCTGAGATAACTGAGGTAAAGCGCTAACCGTTAACGGGGCAAAATCAGCGGCTAACGTATCCGTGGCTGGAATTTGGTTCAACAGAACCCCTCCCACCGTCAGATTAACCTGCTGGGCGCTTCCCCAGAAATATTTAGCCGTCGCTAAAGCCGCCGTATCTCCCGTAGTCACCAAATACGCCGCCACCCGATTCGGATCAGCCACAGCCGTTTTACCCTGTTCCAGCATTTGGCTAGTTTGCTGAGTCGGTTTATTGGCAAAATCGTCCGGTGTCCAGGTCACATTAAGAATGGCACTGGTAACGGGTTGGATAAACGGAGAAATCGCTTTACCCAGATCCGACTCGGTAAAAATTTGGCGAAAGCGGCGAAAATACCAACTGAGAATTTCTGGCATCCCCAGCATCCTCAAGGTAGCTTGATCGCCGCTGCCATCGTAGATGATCACATCATACTCACCACTGGCATCGTACTCGCGAATCGCATTCAGGGCTAACGCACTATCCATCCCCGGTAAAATGCCCAATTCTTGACCATAGACATTTTTCAGCGTTGGCGATCGCAAATACTCCGCCTCTAGCTTTTTCACCTCGTCCCAACTCTGTTCCAGGAGGAGGGTAGACTGAAGCTGAACCGCTTTCAGATTCGGTTCCACCTCCGTCGGATCAGCCCTAGGGGATGTTCCCAGTAACAGTCCGAACGCCGGGGTGGGATCTTGCCCGACTAAAAGGACACGCTGACCAAGATTTGCGAATTTTTTAGCCGCCGTGATCGCAATTGTGGTGCGACCGGTGCCGCCTTTGCCTAAAAAGGTGAGAATAAAAGCCATGATTTTGTTGGACGCTGCTGGGGAAGTCGTCACTAACTGACGGGTTTGAGTTCATCTTCAAAAAACCAGGTTGCCGTGTTGTCGTCAAATTCGACGATCGCGCCGACACCGCTGCCATCTGTCATTTTAAAGTCTTTGACGATGCCCACTTTCCCTAGTTTATTCACGATATCGCCTGACACCCGGTCTCTGAGACGACAAACTTGAACTTTTTGACCAATCTCCATTATTGCTGCTAGTACTTTTAATAGGATGAACCATTCCAAAGTGTAGCGGAATCTGGGACGTTGGGTTAGATCTGGTGCTGACTTTTCCCAGAAGGTTCGTTCGTAGTCGGCACGAAGCGTGCCAGAAGCGCTAAAGCGCTGACTACATACTACAAACTTACCATCCGCTTCTGGGCTTGAGCCAAAGCGCGTCGGACTTGCTCAAATCCTGTCCCCCCGTAACTATTGCGGGCAGAAGGTTCGTTCGTAGTCGGCACGAAGCGTGCCAGAAGCGCTAAAGCGCTGACTACAAACCTACCATCCGCTCCTGGGCTTGAGCCAAAGCGCGTCGGACTTGCTCAAATCCTGTCCCCCCGTAACTATTGCGGGCAGAAACCACCTGATTGGGTGCGATCGCCTCGTAAATATCCTCTTCAAAGGCAGGATGGATTTCTTTCCACTCTGGCACCGTTAAGTCTTTGAGCAGTTTACCCGCCCCTAGACAGGTTCTCACCACTTTACCCACCAAGTTATAGGCTTCTCGGAAGGGAACCCCTTTACTTGCCAAATAATCCGCCACATCGGTAGCGTTGGAGAAATCTTCTGCCACGGCTGAGGCGAGACGCGGAGGACAAAACTCTAACCCCTCCCGCAACAGAATTGTCATGGCTTCCAGACACCCTTTGACTGTTTTCACGCTGTCAAATAGTGCCTCTTTATCCTCCTGCAAATCCTTGTTATACGCCAACGGCAATCCCTTCATCAGCACCAACATGGCTTGCAGATGCCCAAACACCCGTCCCGTTTTCCCCCGTACCAATTCCGGCACATCCGGGTTTTTCTTTTGCGGCATAATACTCGAACCCGTCGAGCAATTGTCCTTGAGGGTAACAAAGCCAAACTCCTGAGACGCCCAGAGAATAATTTCTTCTGACAATCGGCTCAAGTGAACCATAATCAGACTCGCCGCTGTCAAAAACTCAATGGCAAAGTCGCGATCGCTCACTCCATCTAAACTATTACGATAGAGATCACCAAAGTCTAGCAATGAGGCGCTGTAGTGCCGATCAATCGGGAATGTTGTCCCCGCTAGCGCCCCACACCCCAAAGGAGAAATATTCACCCGCTGGTAAATTTCCCCCAATCGTAGCCAATCCCGTTCCACCATTTCCCAATACGCCAACAAATGATGGGCTAAACTCAACGGCTGGGCGCGTTGGAGATGGGTGTAGCCGGGGATTAAGGTTTCGACATGGGATTCAGCCAGAGTCAGCAAAACTCCTTGCATCTGTCGTAACTGAGTCCGAATTTGGCGAATTTGATCCCGCAAATAGAGTCGGGTATCTGTGCCCACTTGGTCATTTCGCGATCGCGCCGTGTGTAGCTTTTTCCCCACATCCCCTACAAGTTCCGTGAGGCGTCGTTCCACGGCAAAATGAACGTCCTCGGCGTCAATACCGGGATTAAATTGTCCCTGGCGGTATTCTGAACGAATTTGTTCTAACCCGTTCACCAGTTGTTCCGCTTCAGCGGCTGAAATAATCCCAGTATGGGCAAGCATCTTCGCATGAGCCACCGAACCCGTCAGATCATACTCAATCAGCTCGATATCAAACCCAATACTGGCATTGAACTGTGCGATCGCCGGATGTAGTGCCGATTCAAATCGCTGACTCCACGTTGTTTGTTCCGTCACAATACCGATTCACCCATGACAAAGGACATAAGACAAAGGACAAATTACCCAAACGAACTCATCCCCCGAAAAATATAACCGATCACTAGACCAATCAAAAATGCCCAGACTTGACCTGATTCAATGAAATTATTAAACGCCTGTTGCATTTGACCCAAAACATCCGGATCTTCCACTTGCTGGGCTAACACCAGTCCATCGGTTAGCCATGGACTCACCAGGTCAATCAGGGGATGGAGACTATGGACAACAGAGGTTAGAACTTGCACTTCCATAACAGCCATAGCAAAGATTCCCTTCCATTCAATAGGTTACTCGGTAGATTTTACCTGTAACACGACCAAGGTCATATCATCTCCATTACGATTTTTTCCCCCCATAAACTCTCCCACCCGCTCAAACAGGTAATCTAGGATGGGTTGGGAGCCTTGGCGATGTTCACACGCCCACCTAAAGGCTTCGATCAGATTTTCCTCATCAAAGCGATCGCCATGTTGATTGGCGACATCGGTAAATCCATCGGTGTAATAGATAATCGTGTCTCCCACATCAAGCTGGATTTGAGCATCTTCATACTCAGAATCTGCCTCTAAGCCAATCAGCATCCCATCGGTATCCAGACGCTGGATGGAATGGGTAGACGCTTTCCATAAGAAAGGGGGATTATGGGCAGCATTACTATAGGATAAAATCCGGGTTTGAGGATCATACTCCGAATAAAACAGGGTGACAAATCGATTGGAATTTTCCAAATCAGCATACATCACCCGATTCAAATGTTCCAGGATGCAGGCAGGGGAGTGACGGTTTAGCACTTCTGCTCGCAGCATACCCCGCGTCATGGTCATAATTAAGCCAGCAGGAACACCTTTACCCATGACATCACCAATGACCACACTCCAGGGTACAGAGGCTTTGTGCTGATCCAGCGCTTGATTCTCACCGGGTTGGGTTGGACGAAGCTGATCGTAGTTGGTGGGAATAAAATCATAATAGTCTCCACCGACTCGACTTGCCGTCTGACACTGCGCCGCCAGTTCAATTCCTTTAATCGACGGACATTGACGGGGGAGGAGGCGTAATTGGATTTCCGCGCCAATTTCTAACTCTCGATCTAAACGTTCTTTTTTGCGAAGTTCTACCGTCAATTCATCATTGGCGATCGCGACGGCGGTTTGATCGGCAACTAACCGCACTAACTTTTGTCGAGTTGGCGTCCAGCTATAATTCAGGTCATCAGTAAACACATACAAGCGCCCGCGTTCGACATTTTTAATCAAAATCGGTGTGCCAAATAACCGAATATCTGTGTCTAAATCGCGATTAACCTGATCGTCAAACGATGCCCAGATCGCGTCTAACTGTTCTGGACTCATTGTCACTTTTCCATCTTCATTGGCTTGAGCCGCGATCGCCTGACTTGCCTGTTCGAGTGCTTGACGTAAGATTTGACACCCTTGATTGTCTTGGCAATGAATTTGTTCTAAGCGGATTTTACCGTTTGGCTTCAATAAAACCAATGCACCTCCCTCTGTATCGGTGACTCGTGCTGACATCAAGGGAATTAATTCTAAAAATTGATTCAAATTGTTGAAGCTGCGTAGGGCAAATCCCAGTGAGCTTAACAAATCTTGGATTTTATGTTGTTCTCGGTGTAGGCAAGCCACAAGTTCTTTCAGGGCGGAAACGGGTGTTCTGTCAGAAGCCGCGATATAGGGTGTGCCATTCGCTGAATTAGGAGGTTGGCTCTTAAAGGGGCGTGCTGTCATCACATCAGGGTTGGGGAGCATCACGTTTAACTGAAACTATAGTCCAATCGCAGGTAGTCTCTATACTTATGGTTTTAAAGTAGCTATGGAAACACTTTTGACCATCCACGCTTCCATCAGTAAGTGGGAAACATCCGGACAGCTTGCTTGCAGGCATGAATAGGACAATATAACCAGCGTGGGACAATCCCGGTGACATCCTATCTTAGACCTGTTAGTCTTGGGAACTGTTTTGAAGTCTGTTCCGGTTATTGTATAAGTATTTGACTGATTTTAGGTGTCAATCATAGCGCCAATTGAATATTCTGCCAACGTCCATCCGGGGGATTGGCTAAACGCTGTCTGTTTTTAATCGCCCATCAAGTGTCCAAAATCCCGATTAGCTCTTAGAGAGTTCCCTATTTTTCTATCGATTGGAAAATAAACGCTACATTTCCCCTTTTTCATCGAATTCGATAATCAGGAAATAATGATGAACTTAGAATATACAAATTCAATGAACCTTTAATCGTCAAAATCTTTATGTTTAAGGGGTTCGGGTTTGTGCAGCAAGCCCTAATTAGGACTTGCTGCACGAGTGTGGAAGGTATGCCAGGTAAGGGTTTTAACCTATTTTTTGACCCAAAAAGTGCAAGGTTTTTACACTACTGCTCTCCAAACCCTGGGATTGCAAGCCGACCTAAGCGCCGAATTTTACCTTAACAGAGGGTTGAAACCATTGCCCATTGCCTATTCCCTATTCCCTCTCCCCACCGCAAGACTTATTCAGCAGACCCTAATTAGTTCAACAGTTCTACATCATGACGGAAGGCAATTAAGGCATGAGCGTTCCGCATTTCAGCTAAGGTTTGGAAGATTTCGTCAGAGACGTCTGGCGAGACAACGCTTTTCATCTCAATATTGGTGTTATACCCGACAATATCTCCCATGCGTCTGCCATGACCCCCTTCACCGAGGACATCGTTGATGGTATATCCAGTTACCCCTTTGCTTTTGAGCAGTTTAATTAACCGCTCTTTCAGCACAGATTCACTGATGATCGTGATTAAGACAGCGGGTTTGACGGGAATGGCTTCAGTAGACATAATAAACTCCTAACAATATTCGTTTAGGGAAGGATGACAGGCAAAGGATAACTCAATTCCTGTACCAATTCGAGATTTTCCGGAAAAGTTCACCGTCTTAATCCTCGGTTTTGCAATCGGCGGGTTGTTTTGATCCAGTCTCGCAGTCGCTGTCGCAGATTCTCGATATTCGGCGTTTGTTTACCATAACGCCAGCGTACATAAGCCTGGGAAATTTCATCAATCACAGCGGCTGAGTCCGAGGATTGCTGCTGACGCATAACCTTAGCATATTCTAACGGCGTCTGGGCGGGGTGTTTAATATAGCCTTTTGCCCTTAAAACCTTTAACATTTGCTGGTAAAGCCGTTCCATGGGCGGTAATTTCCCTAACCAGCGACGGTAACGCCAGGTTTGCCACTGTACCCAACCTAACCAACCGACGAATCCCAGCGCGATCGCGAAAATTAATCCGCCAAACAATCCCATCCAACCACTGGAGAAGATCACCCACAGTCGCACGATGAGGCGCAGTAGCGAACCCACTACCAGATTCCACAATTCGCCGATAAAATTACTGACGGGTGAAGGTAGCCACCCCGCTACCCACTGCCAAAACTGACGCAAAACACTAAAGGTTGCCGTATCTTCCACACTTTGAGGGACTAATTCATGTCCGGGAATGGGGTCAAAGGCAAACCAGCCATAGTTGGGGAAATAAACTTCCGTCATGGCATAAGCATCGGTATTTTTGACCACATATAAGCCCGTGAAGGGATTAAACTGACCCGTACCAAATCCTACGACTAACCGCGCCGGAATCCCAATCGAACGCAGCATGATGGTTAACGCCGTGGAAAAGTGATCTGGATAACCGCCTTCGTGTTTAAATAGAAACGCTTCGACTAAATCCTCGTCTTCTTGTAAATAGGGAAGTTCCAAGGGATTATCGGGAATTCGATACCGTTGTTTCAGCGCTTGAGCTAAATACAGCGCCTTCTCGTAGGCGGAGGTGAGGGGGTTGGGGGAGGTGGCTAAAAGTTGTTCGGTTTTTTCACGTACCTTATCGGCGATGTCCGGTGGCACATCCAGATAGTATTTCTGGATATTATCGGGATAAGTTTCCGGGACTTGTTGGAGTCGGGTGCGATCGCGCACGGGAACTTCAGAGATTACCGTATAAGTTAATCCTTCCAGTAAAGCAAGGGGCGATCGCAAACTACCTTCTGTGTCAATTCCTACTTCCCTGGTGGGAAAATAGAGTCGCTTCGGATAACTTAGGGCGGGAATAATATTCGGCAGTTCCGATACGGCGGTATAACTTTGAATCACCGTTTTCGTCCGACCCAGATTAAAGCTAGTGGGATAGAGTTGAAATCGATAAGACCAAGGGGGACGACTCACCTCTACCACCTGATCTTCGCGAGACAATTCCCATCCCTGCCCTGTATACTGATCAAACGCCTGTACCCGCCAAAAGCCAGGGGCTTGGGAACGCACCCGCAAGACGACTTTTGGTTTTAGGGCGCCTCGGAGATTCTGGTTAATCTGAGTACCAAAGCCATAGTAAAACGTTTCATCCATTTCACCCGGACCTCGACTAGGAGAGGTTCCCTCACCACCAGAACCCTCCCCTTCACCCTCACTCACGTATCCGGGATTATTCACCCCCCGATTATTCCCCTCAAACGAGCGCTCATCCAAATCCATAGGCGCACTCACGGGAAAGGTTTGCAGTTGATAACCGGGAAATCGAGGCATTAGGGCGAAAATCCCTAAACCCAGGGCGATAACAACTAATAAAAATATGCTTAACCGTCGTAGTGACAGCGGCGAAGAACGTTTAGCCTTCTTCCTAGACGTTTTCCGTTTTGGCGTTGGCGATAAACCGATACGGGATTGGTAATCGAGAATCAGTGTGGGTAAAGCAATGGCTAAAAATATCAACAGTAGCGGTGCAAACGCTAAGGTTTGGCTCAGGGTTCCTGCTACCCCCAACAAAATCAGCCCGATTACCATCGAATAGCCTAAATCCTTGCGCCGGGGCAAGTCAAAGCTGTGGAGAACTTGGACTTGAATCAATAATTCTGCGAGAACGAGGCGGGTATCATTGAGGCTGGCTAATAAATTATTAAAGAATACCCCCATAGCGATTAGCATCCCAATCGCCAAAAAGAACTTAACCGCAATGTTGCGATGGCGGCGACGATACCAACTCCAGGTTGCTCCCACGATAGAGAGGGGTACAGCCCAGACACTCATCTGGGTTTCAGCAGCAATATCGGTGGCGATAATTCCCACAATCACTAGCCCCTGGACTAGGACTCGTAATCCGACCGAGTCTTCGGTTTGAGGCAGTGGCATTGTGCCAAGACGCTGCCACACCTGATTTAGACCAGGTAGACGCCGGATTCGCTGCATCCCTGAAGGGTTCGACATAACAATTGACTCTCTTGTGTGCGAGATGGCTGTTAGCTTAAATTCACGGGTTCAATCTATTGTATCTAAGTCCACAGTCGGGAGTGAGAGAAGCTCCCAAGTCTAACAGCTAGCACTTAACCCTTACCCCTTACATCGTTGGGTAAATCGCAAAAACCAAGGGGTTTTGGTCTGAGTCTTGGAACCGAATTTCCAAGGGATAGGTTTGATTCGGTGGCAAATCAAAGGCTTCAACACTCAGGTAGCCGGAATAGGTGCGTTCTGATACGGCTGAACCTTCAGGTGTCCGCAAGGTCAAACTGCCAGGTTCGGGCAGATGGGTGATCACCCGCAGGGTGGGAACACCTTCTTGGATCTGGTACTCAGCTTGGACGGTGACAACACCGACAGCGGTTTGCCATTGGCGTTCAACCGGAGGCTGGTTGGGTGAAATGGATACCGTTAACGTGCTGATAATCTCTTTAGCCGCTAACAATGCCAGAATCATTTGTTGCTCTGGGGTTGCCTCATCATAGGGTGGAGAGGGGAGTTGCTTGAGCAACAGTTGCGGTTGTTCAGGGTCACGACCCGATCCGGAAGACAACAGTACCATTTGCGCTTGATTATTCAGCAACTGGAATTGGGCGGGGAATAAGTTTTCCACAGCCTTGACCATTTTCCGCCCCAATTGATAGGGGGAGTAGACAGATTCCGAACAAGCGTTAAACAGGGTAACTAAAACGTTTTCGGGGATGGGGACAGGTAGCGGTAAGTTCAAGAGTTGGGGTGTCCATACCTGAACCGATGGAACCCCATTGGGGGCTACACTGTCTGAGATATCAGACTCGTATTCATGAATATTCGTCTCCCAGGGGAATAAGGGGGGATGACGCTCAATTTCAACTTGCAGTTTGCGCTTAATTAGCGCCTCAAAACGATTTTGCACGATCGGCATATCTCCCAAGTTGTAGGGGCGGGATGTACCGCCCGGTTCAATGTCCTCACGAGTAGGAATGTCTTGTGAACCCACTCGCGTGTGGTCATTAGCGGTTTCGCCAGTTATAGTGGGTGCAATATTCACGTCTTCAACATCCAGTGGATCTAACTCATCAAATTGAAAATTTGCTGCTTCTAACTCATCGATAGGGTCTAACCCGTCGGGTTGCCCAGGGATTGATGATGTAGCAGCAGGAACGGACTCTTGTAGCAGCCAAGCCATTAGGCGGCTGTATAGGGTGTCCGAGTTATTGTTTATGTCACTATTCATCTTCAGATGCACCTGATCCGGATACTGAACGATTGCGAATATCCCAGGCAATTTCCAGCAATTTAAACCATCGCTTGTCAACCTGAGTCACTGTACAACCTAGGGCTTGGGCTATTTCTTGGGTGGGATGACCCTGCTGCTTGTGATACAGCAATTCCCGCTGTTGGGGATCAATTTTGTTCTGAAATAGCTGCCACTGGTAGGGGGTTAACCCCAGATTTTTTTCTAAATCGGCTTCTAACCATTGATGAACCAGTTCCCAACGGTGAGAAAGGGCAAACCGAATTAAATGATACTTAAATCGTTGCTGTAAGTAATCCCTCTGACGGGGGGTTAATCCTAATATCTCCTCAATTTCGCTGGTCGGCAAGTCTTGTAGGCGCAGGGTGAAGTAGTCGGCACAATCATGTTGTTGTCGATCTTCGAGATAGGCGAACAATTCTTCAACCACCTTATCCCGCAGGTTGGCTTCTAGGGGTTCAGGTTCAGACGCCACCATCACCTCTCGCACCTGCTGAATCGCGGCATCATTCCAGGTATTTTCTGAATCGGGAGTCCCCCCTTCAGCGGCGGTATCCATGTCTACCGAGGTTTCTGGGGGTTGCTGTTGAGAAAAGGTTTGCGCCCGCAGGATCAGCAGTTGCTGGGATCGCCGTCCGGGTAAAGGAATCCGGCGCTTGGCATAGCGTTCGGTAAACGCCATGTACTCCGACAACTCCAGAAGCGATCGCGGACGATAATTCTCGTCAATGGATGTCTCACGCCGAAAGGCATTTAAGGATTCGACATAAAATCCCTGTAAGAAATCTTCAATCAGGGTAACGCGGGCTTGATAGCTCGCGGGGGTTTGAGATGGGGTAATGTAACGGTATACGATCGCACTCAATGTACTCTGGAGATCGATTCGTCCCCGATGAGATCCAAGGCGGTAATACTTTAAGACTTGTTTGAGGCGATGGTTGGCTAGGGTCTTTGCCCAGCTTTCAACATCTCCAGACGTCTTAATTCGATGGCTTTCATTACAAATTCGAGTAACTTCATTCGCTAAACGCGCTGCTACATCCCGGCAATTCTGCTCGGATGCAGTCGTAGACTGCCGGAGTTCGTTAAATAGCAGTTGAAAAATAGCCTCCACGCCCTGGCAGACTTCCCTCATGATGTTCATTCTTTCACAAAGACCCTAACACACATACGCAACAACCGTTTTAATCTGGGTTTAGACTCATACATAGCAGTAAGAGGTACTCGAAAAGAGGATCACTTGATGGATTTAACCCAACAAATTCAAGCTCTGATTGACAATGCCCCGGCTGACGGGACGACGCCGAAAATGGTTGAGGCGATTGCCCCCGTCCTAACCACGCTTGCCAGTCAGTTACACCACTCGGACTATCATATTCTCCAAACCCTCGATCAAGGTTGGGTGGTAACGACCCTGAGTAATCGTGCCCAGCCTGAGGTCGAAAAAAATGTTGTCTATGCTTTTCCTACACTCAAAGACGCGGCTGATTTTCAGTCCAATTGGGACCCTCAAATCATCGCGATGCCCGTGCCAGTCACTCACATTTTGTTCCAGATGTTAGCCCTGGACACGGTAAATAGCACCGTTTTCTTTGATACACCTGGTAATTTAACAGCCGGAACTGAGGTGCGTCGAGAGGATCTGCAACGCTTGGTGCAAACTCAGCTCCAGCATACTCACTCAGCACCTCGGTCATATCCTAGCAACCTCCCCCCAGATATTGCTTAATTTAAATTAACCTACAGCCGCTAAAATTCTAGAGACTTGAGGGGAGAGCGATCAACAAACCGCCCATTCGGTGCTGGAGGTTTCTCGAACCTTAACCGTTGAGGTTAGCTTCAACGCTGCTGTTTTTTGGGAAAACCCTAGCTTTTCTATTGTAAGCGGTTAGATCCAGTGTCAACGCCTGTAATTCATATCACAGAGGATAACCATGTCTGAATGTCCTGTTTGTCAAACCCAATATATCCCAGGCAATGTGCATCGTTGCTCTGTCTGTGGGTGGGATTTAACCCCCTATCCACCTGCCTTGGCGCAGTCTGTCCCCTCAGAATTTTGGCAGCAGCAGTCCACTCAATTAGATTGGGCGAGGCAGATGTGGGCAAAATGGTCATTTTCCCAACGGGTTTGGCAGACACTTTCTCCCCTAAAAGAACATTTAGCCCAGATTCAACAGCAGCTTCAGGACGCCCAACAGGAACGGCAGGATTTACGGGAGCAACTGCAACAATTGCTGCCGCAACTGGATCAGCCCTTACCTACACTAAACACTGAAAGTTACCAAGAGTCAACACCACTACCTCCCCTGGAAGTCGCCGTTTTAAATTATGAATTAATTGAACATCAATTCACGCTCAATGATTTTTCTGACTCGGTATTATCGGCTGCCATTAGTCCAGATGGCAAAACCTTAGTCAGCGGCGGTTATGACAACCTGATTAAATTGTGGGATCTGCAAACTCGAGAGATCATTCACACCCTTTCTGGACATACCGACTCCGTTGTTTCTGTTGCCATTAGTCCGGATGGTAAAACCTTAGTGAGTGGCAGTGCGGATAATACCCTGAAAATGTGGAATTTAAACACTGGCACCGAAATAATGACGGCTGATGAACATTTGGATTCCGTCTTATCCGTGGCGATTAGCCCAAACCGCAAAACCGTAGCCAGTGCCAGTTCTGACGGTACCATTAAGCTGTGGGATTTGGTCACCGGCTATGAGATTCGCACGTTATTTGGTCATACAGACGCCGTATTGTCAGTGGCGATTAGTCCAGATGGACAAAATTTAGTTAGTGGCAGTTCCGATGATACGATTAAAGTTTGGAATCTGAAAACCGGCAAAGAAATCCGCACCTTAACTGGGCATAGAAATTCAGTTTTGTCGGTGGCAATTAATCCCGATGGACAAACGGTCGTGAGTGGCGGATATGATGATACGATTAAAGTGTGGAATCTGAAAACCGGCGAAGAAATCCGTACGATTATAGGTCATGACGATTCTGTCTTATCGGTTGCTGTCAGTCCAGCGGGGCAAATGTTAGTTAGTGGCAGTTCTGACAATACCGTTAAGGTTTGGCATCTGAAAACGGGCGAAGAAATCCACACCTTAAGGGGTCATTCTAGCTCAGTTATTTCCGTGGCGTTGAGCCGAGATGGTAAAACAATCGCCAGTTGCAGTTCTGATAAAACGATCAAGGTTTGGCACGTTTTGAGTTGATGTCATTTGTTATTTGTCATTGGTCATTGGTCATTGGTCATTGGTAAGAGGCTAACTTTACCTAACGTAATATCGTTCAGTTTATTCTCACCATGACTGGATAAGCGTTTTAGTCCATTTTAATGGACTTAAGCTATTAGCCCGGAGTTTGAACTCCGGGCGGATGTGGGGACTGACTGAAAAATCTAAAATTCTCTCTAAAATCAATTTAGAAAATCTTATAATTGGTAGAATACTCTAATGATCATCTCCTTTTAACACGCTGACCTGCATCACTTTTGTGAAAGACTTGAATCACATTTCAAGTTGAACGATATCACAGACGCTACAGCTTATCATCACGGTATTCTTTGACAAGACCATTTATGCTAGGTAACGTAGAGTTC
This sequence comes from Coleofasciculus sp. C1-SOL-03, assembly GCF_040220555.1. Lineage (NCBI taxonomy): Bacteria > Bacillati > Cyanobacteriota > Cyanophyceae > Coleofasciculales > Coleofasciculaceae > Coleofasciculus > Coleofasciculus sp. C1-SOL-03. Next base: position 85,141 of record NZ_JAVJUO010000227.1, on the reverse strand, counting down.
TGACTTGTCCTATGCAAGTCCCCGTTAGACTTTTACCCGGCGCGATCGCCGATTTATTCGCCCAAGTTAGTATGTGTGGGAAAATTACTCTGGCAGACCGATATGGACTCATGGCAGCTTTATTGGAGGACAGTCTTACCGAAGAAGAAAGAAATTCCATCGATAGGTTACTCCATTCCCTCTGTCGTGGACGTATGCAGATCGTGAATGAAATTTCGCGAATTTCTTGATAGTTCTTACTCCCACTTAATCGACTCGCCAAGATACATGTCTTAGAAAATTTAAAATGGCTCGCATCACCTGTGGAGACGTTCCTTAGTGTTAAGGGGCGTCTCTTCATTTATAGCAGATGGCAGAAGGCAGGAGGCAGATGGCAGAAGGCTCCAAGGGAAAAGATTGACTGGTCAAGGTTTCAGCGTTGGGCTTTGTCCTAATCGCCTTGGCGACTGCTATAAACTTGAGTAATTTGTGATATGTCTCACTAAAATAAACAGACTTTAATCACATCTTTATACTTTTATAGTTACAGTAAACTCCGGAGTTAGTCACAGTCATGAGGAGACTTGAATTACATAAAGATTCGACCATTGTCACTAATAAATTAAAATATCAATCACTTGATAAACCGAGTAAATATCTCATAGTAAAAGGGTTGAATTTATGCGGAGTAACATGAAACTTCAAGTGCAACTTCTACCGGGCGCGATCGCGGATTTATTTGCTCAAGTCAGTTGTTCAGGCAAGATTACGCTGGCTGATCGATATGGACTGATGGCAGCCATCTTAGAAGACTCGATCACACAGGAAGAAAGAGAGTCCATTGATAGACTGCTGCGGGCGTTTCGCAAGGGACGAATGCAAATCGTTAATGAAATTTCCGCCGAACCGTTTTGTGCTTGTGCTGAGGTATCTTTATCAGGAACTAACTTAACGTTGAAACATTAGACGTCATCCACTGACGAGTGCCAAAAAATTGACAAGAGTGGGCGGCAACTTTTGCTGAAGCAACGAGGGCATCAGTAAAGGTCTGTTCGAGGATAAAGTGACAAAACGCCCCATGAAACACATCACCAGCTCCCAATGTATCAACCGCATCAATACAAGGTACTGATAATTGACCCGATGTTTCCTCACAGAAATACTCAATCGGTTTTTCTCCGTGGGTAATCGCAATATGGGGAATTCCAGCGGCGCGAAGATAAGCGATCGCCTCTGGGTGAGTGTCACAATTTGGCGGATAAAAATTCGCCGAGCAAACGGCATAATCGACAAAGGACAAAAGATTCTCTAATCCAGATTTCCAACTCCCCCCATCCAGGACAACTGGAATCTGACGGGATTTTGCTGATTGCGCGATCGCACGACTCACTTCGATTTGATGACCATCAATCATCACAATCGTAATATCTCGGTCAATATCCGGCGGTAGTTGCTCGATCCCCGCTTGCATCTTCGCCGCATTAATCGAAACCACTGCGCGATCGCCCGTCCCTTGGGTGACAATAATTGAAGAAATCGGAGGGGGACTGGTTGCTGTCGGATCTAAATCAGCCAGCGTTACCCCTTGATCGTGCAAATCAGAACGGATCAGGGGTGTAATCGGGTGAGTTCCCACCACGCCGAGGATTGTCGCGTCATCGCCTAAATAACTAAACGTGACCGCCGCGTTTGTAGCTGGACCCCCAGCCGCCACGGTATAGTCAGAAGCGGCAATTTTTTCATTTTGACTAGGTAGCTTAGGGCTAAGGTACACTAGGTCTAATGTGACCATGCCAACGAAAAGCCCATTGTGTGTCATGGATTGTCTGTTGAGAACGATTGAGTAACGAGATGATCATACTGGACTTTAAGTAGGTGGGAGCAATGAAAAATAACGGCGGGGATCGTCATTTATCCTTTACTAGGGCTTTAGGGAGCTTTACATAAATTAATATAATTGAGCTTATTTTTACCAACCGATTTAAACTAATTTTTGCGCTTTAAAGAAGCTTACTTAAAATCACTATTACTTTGAACACACTGTTCCAGATAGATTTGGGCAACACAATCGCCCATATTTTCTTTGACACACTGGTTGAAAAGAGATTTAGCTTTCTCAACTGACCCTTGATAGTAGTGAATCAGAGCGGCTTCAAAAATCGGCTTTGTTGCTAATTTTGCTTGTTTTTGGACGGGGGGATCAGCCTCAAACACCTCAAATATTCCCACTTTTTGAACTTTCCCCCGCACTTGCACCTGACCAATTAAACGCAGATCATAGTTCATCGGTTCTTCGAGTTGAGCCAAGGTGTTATGGGAAATTAGCAGTGGAGTGTGATAGATTTTGGTTAACTGTTGGAGGCGCGAACCGAGATTAACTGTATCACCAATAACTGTAGTATCGATGCGAGAACCACCACCCACTGTTCCTAGCATTAAATCTCCGGTATTGATGCCAATGCCAATCTCAATAGGTTGTCGCTTGAGTTGTTGTCGGCTTAAGTTATAGTCAGCGAGAATTTTTAACATCTTTACTCCTGCCTTGATTGCACGATCAGCACTCCCTTCAAAGAGTGCCATGATTTCATCCCCAATATATTTATCAATAAAACCACCATTTTCAACAATTGCAGGTTCCATACGTCGAAGATAGCCATTGATAAACTTAAATGTATCCTCTGGGTTCATTTGCTCCGAACGAGTAGTGAATCCACGGATATCAGCAAACAAAACCGACATTTTTTTCTCAATGGATTCTCCTAGTTTAATTTCGGTAATATTTTTGCGGGCTAGAGAGTGTAAAAATTGACGAGGAACAAACTGGGAAAATGCTTCATTGAGCTGGAATAACTCTTGGGTAAACCGCTCTCGTTTCGCTTCTGCTTTTTTGCGATCGCTGATATCATAGAATGCAGCAATTGCCTCGAATATCTGACCTGTATCATCCCGCAGGGGAGTGGTTAAGACTTCTAAGGGAACGATCTTATCGGGATGATGAATTTCCAGATCTTCAGCATGAACGATTTCTCCTTCTAGAGAACGCACTATGGGCAATTGCTCGGTAGGATATAATGTGTTACTTCCCACCTGATAAACCTTGAAATCCGTGGAGAGTTGATCCGTCTTTGTCTTCAGTAAAATGTCTAGTTTTAGTAATTCCTTGACTTTATGATTAGCATAAGTCATGTTTCCCGTGGTGTTATGAACTGTTACACCAATTGGCATTGCTTCTAAAATCTGATTCAGGCGACGCTCATTTTCTCGCAGTTGAGCATTCTGTTGTTCCAGTTGTTTGATATGCTTATACTTATTGAGCGCTTCTTTAATCGTTAGATTAAGATCAGTGGCATCCCAGGGTTTAGCAATATAGCGATAAAGGTTAGCTGAATTGACAGCATTGCCCACAGCATCGACCTCCGCTTGACCCGTGAGCATAATTTTTAATATATTGGGATACTGGACATGAATCTGAATGAGAAGTTCGTCGCCTCTCATTCCTGGCATCAGATGATCAGAAACAACGGCAGCAATTTCGATGCTTTCTGCATATAATTCTTTAATAATTTCTAGGGCTTCTTCACCACTTTCAGCCACTTCAATCTGGTAATCTTGACCAAAGTTCCGTTGTAACTCTTCGGCGAGACCTTCCAACACCATTGGTTCGTCATCGACTAAAAGAATTGCTAGTTCGTTCATACCGACTCTAGTGCTGTTGTAATAATTTTGAGTAACTCTTCTTTCCGCCAGGGTTTATGAATGCAGCAGTATAAATTAGCTTCCCGCTTTGCCCGCTCAATCGCTTTCTCATCCGCTTGCCCGGTTAACATAATGGTTGTAATATCACCAAATTGTTGATGGACTTTCACTAACAATTCATCCCCCCGCATTCCCGGCATTAGCCAGTCAGAAACAATTACCACAATCTTGACTCCCTCTTGATTAAGTTCTTCAATAATTTCTAGGGCTTCCTCTGCACTTTCAGCCGCCTCATACATAAATTGTTCGCCAAAATGACGACTAATTTGTTCTTGGAGGCTTTCCAGAATCACGGTTTCATCATCAACACATAAAATTGCGACTTCATTCATAGTTTTAGACGGGTTGAGCGAAAGGTTTAATATTGTTAGTCAAGTTTCTGGTTGGTTTACTGTAGCGGCAGAGTCAGCGTGAAAGTGGTACTGCCAGGAACAGAATCAAAGGTTATCGTCCCCTGATGTTTGGCTACAATCTTCTGCACAATATCTAAACCTAAACCACTACCTTCCCCAGCTACTTTGGTGGTGAAGAACGGCTGAAATATTTTATCCTGAATATCTAAGGGAATACCAGCACCAGAATCTGTAAATTCAACAACAATTCCTTGATTGTGTTGACCCACGCTGATGCGAAGTGTCCCTTTGCTATCCATGGCTTGAACAGCATTGTGAATTAAGTTCGTCCACACCTGCACCAATTCATCAGGATAGCAAGCAATTTCTGGAACAGGTTGATACTGATGAACATCCCCGCCACAAATAATGCCTCTGGTTTGATAGTTTTCGCCTCCAATTGGGAGGCGACCTGAAGTGCCAACTGACCAAACTTTACTCCCGCATCCACATTTCGTAAAAGATTACAAGTAATGACACCATAGGCAGCATAAGCTAAAGCTGAAACCGAGATATTTCCATATTGAATGGATAATTTAACGGATAAGACAACCAATAAGAGAAACAAGGGAGAACCGGATACATAAGCAACAGGTATGATGCTATTGGCAATCTGAATAATGGCGATTTTTTCTTTATCCGTCATCATCGGCAGATTAACTAAGTCTTCAATTTCTCGATTTCCAATCAGTTGGTTAATCTCTGCAACGGCTTGTTGAATATTGCTTTCTGTGGGGGCTTCGGGAAAAGTTACACCTAATTGTTGCAAGACTTCTTGAGCAATTACAATAGCTTCACTTAGTTTATTGTGGGAAGCATTTGATAAGATTTTCAGTCGATAAACATGGACTTGATCGAGTAAAGAATGTGCCTGTGTAATAACCGCCCTAACAAACTGTTCCATCGCCTTAAAGTCACCACAAAGAGAAGCTAATTCAGCCGCTATGTCATAGAGATATAGAGTCATGTCATATTGCCGTTGCCAAGGGTTTTCGCCTAGCAAAAATAATCCAGTGGTGGCATATTCGCGACCTGCTTGATAGGCTGTGCTACTTCTCGCTTTGCGACAGGCGATGAGATTTAATTGGGCTAATTTATCTCGTTCTTTTTGTTCGGTAATGAAAGCTGTTCCATAGTTTAACTGATTGACTAACTCAAAAATGTAGTCCTCTCGCGTTTCTGGAGGTATCTTTTGGAGCAACAGTTGTCCGATGTGATAATGAGTAATTTGTTTTTGGTTGTCAGGAATCAAAGCATAAGCAGCTTGCTGAACGCGATCGTGTAAAAAACGATAACAAACGGATACGGTATCCGTTTGTTGTTCGCCTACTTTATCCTCCTGAAAAAACTTATAGTTTTCAGTCACAGGAAAAACTAAGCCTTCTTGTAATGCGCCCCAAATATCTGCGGCAACCTTGTCCTGGGACTTTTCACATACTACTGCTAATGTCTCTAGATCAAATTGATTACCAATACAGGCAGATAGTTTTAATATTTCCTGTGTCGCCTCTGGCAATTTCCGCAATCGCTCCCCCATGAATGCCACCACATCATCTGTGAGGGCTAACAGTCTTACCTGTGCCAAATTGCACTGCCAGTATCCTAGTTTTGCTTCAAAGGTAATCCAACCATCCTCATGCAACCCTTTCAAAAACTGAGTGGCAAAGAATGGGTTTCCCCGCGTCTTTTGATAGACCAATTGGGATAAGGGGGTCGCAATTTCTGTTGAACATAGCAATGTATCGGCAACCAAACGAGTGATATCCTCTTCGACCAATGCAGTTAGCGTTAAAGTATCAATATTCGCCCCTTTTTTACTGATATCATTCAAGGTTAACATTAAAGGATGCGCGGCGAATACTTCATTATCTCGATAGGCTCCCAACACTAATAAATATCCTGTCTCTGACTCATCCATCAACAACTTCAGTAGGTTCAATGAAGCGGAATCTGCCCACTGTAAGTCATCGAGAAAAATAACTAAGGGATGTTTTTTTGTCGTAAAAACGCGCACAAATTTTCCAAATAGGAGATTAAAGCGATTTTGGGCAGCACTACCTGACAGTTCAGGGATAGGAGGCTGTTTGCCAATGATCTGTTCTAATTCCGGAATCACCTCAATGATTACTTGACCGTTTTCTCCCAGCGCTTCCAGAATTTTTGCCTTCCAATTAGCTAACTCTGCATCAGATTCACCGAGCAATTGCCCCATCAAATCTCGGAAGGCTTGCACGAAAGCTGAGAAGGGAATGTTGCGATTGAATTGGTCAAATTTCCCCTTAATGAAATAGCCCCGTTGCTTAACGACGGGTTTATGAACTTCATTAACGACAGCTGTCTTGCCAATCCCGGAAAACCCAGCCACGAGCATTATTTCTGTTGCTCCATCAGCCACTCGCTCAAAGACATCTAGCAAGGTTTGAACTTCGTTTTCTCGCCCGTATAGCTTTTCGGGGATCAGGAAGCGATCGCAGATATCTCGCTCCCCTAATTTAAAGGAGATTATACCTCCCGTAGCTTGCCACTGTTGGAGACATTGCTCTAAATCATATTTCAAACCCAAGGCACTTTGATAGCGATCTTCAGCATTTTTTGCCATCAATTTAATGACGATATCGGAAATAATCGGAGGAATTTCTTCCCCATTCCCGAATCCTTCAGGTATTCGGGCAATATGAGCATGGACTAACTCCATTGGATCACTGGTGTCAAAGGGTAGCTTTCCCGTTAGAAGTTCAAAGAAAGTGACACCGAGAGAATAGAAATCTGTGCGGTAGTCAATCCCCCGGTTCATGCGTCCCGTTTGTTCAGGAGAAATGTAGGCAAGGGTTCCTTCTAAGCCGTTAGGATTGGTTAACGTTTGCTGTTCTTTGGGCAGTAAACTGGAAAATTGTGGATTGGATTAAACCCTCTTCCCTTCTGCCTTCTGCCTCCTGCATAAAAGCCTTTTCCCCACCACAAGACTCCCTGTAGCAGACCCTAAGTAGTCAGCTAGACATTAGATGATCTTCCATTCAGGGAATTCGTTGCACAGGTAAACCCGCTGGTCCCAAACCCTCAAATATCAAAACCTCACAGGATGGCAAACCTGGAGTCGTATAATCACAAGTATAGGTAGCTAAGGGTTCGGCTCGATCATTGAAGACTCGGACATTATAGTTATAGTCTCTAGCAACCGTGCCAAAATGATTAATAAAGCTGTATCGTTCTAAATAATTAAGCAGTGTCCACGGTTGACGGCTAACCACCAAATCCACCCGCTGCTCATCTTGGTAAGCCAGCCAATTCACGAGGAGTTTACCACCGAACTTATCAAACTGATCTTCTGCCCACCAAAGGCTGGGAATTGTAATATGTTGCTGGGAGATGGTATTGGCTGTAATGATATTGGCAGGTAGGACAGCCTCAGGTTCTAGGAGTTCTGTTTCCAGGGGGACTAAGGACGGTATTGGTGCAGAAGTACGTTGCGCCGTTGCTGTTGGTGAGAGCAACAGCGGGGATGAAATGGCGATGAGCCAAATTTTAAATTGCCCTAATTGACTGAACACTGATTGAGTTATCATCCCTTCTCTCCTAGTTAACTCTCTTCCTGAATTATCCTTATCCTATCGTTAGCTAAATCAGCTCTCGTCTTTCCAGACATAAAAAAAAGAACCCCGGAGTTTTTCCTGGCTCAAACTCTACCAAAAAATCTATATCGCTCTCTGGTGTAAAATCATCTCTTAGTACCGAACCAAATAAAGACAGTTTTTGGATACCGTTGGCTAGTTCAACTCTTGTCAATTAGGCTAAGTAGGTTGGTGGAAATAAACTTAACTAGATTAAGTTATGTAAACAAGCCTCAAACCCTTACTGTTCCCTGTTCCCTGTTCCCTGTTCCCTGTTCCCTAATCTCCACCGTTAACTTTAATTGTGTCCACCTACTTAGGTGATCGCTACTGCTAATTTACCCCCACAGCCGACGTCGAGGAGATCCATTGAGACGTTGATGAGTGTCGGCTAGCAAACCAGGAATATCCAGTTGTTCCGGACAACGGGGTAAACAGTCACCACAGCTTGTACACCGATTCCCTTTCACCCCAGCAAACCAGTGACCCGCATTTTCAAACATGCCATAGCGGTATTTGCCGTAATCTGTCATATCATAAGCTACTGCCAAATTCCGCAGCCTTAATACTTCTGGAATATTAATCATTTCCGGACAAGGCAAACATTGGTAACATTGGCTACAGCGCTCCGCCCCTAAAGCCCTCTCAGCTTGGACTTCTAACCGAGAAAATACTTCTATTTCCTGGGAAGTCAGCGAGTCATCTCGATCCGCCACGGCTAATGGTGCGTCTAATTGCTGTGGATTAGCTGGTCCGATACTCAGGGTGGTAATTCGGCGATCGCTCAATAAAAAGCGATAGTTCAACTCTAGAGGTGAGAAGGGATAGCAGAGTTCGATGAGTTTCGCCGGAGGAGTGTAGAGTCGTCCACCCTTATCAGCCGGAGAGATGATAAACACACCCATATCCTTCTGGTGTGCTAATTCTACGGCTGGGGAATGGCGCTGAAAGACATAGTAATAATGTAGGTTGATAAATTCAAATAAATTGGTCTGGATTGCCGCTACTATCACCTCTAGGGGTGCATGAGTGGAAAAGCCGACGTGTCTAATCCGACCCTCGGCTAAGGCGTCTTGTATCGCCTGCATACACCCACTAGGGGACTCCACCCAGGTCAGATGTTCCCAGGTGTTGATCCCATGAATCGCTAAGCAATCCAGATAGTCTAACTGTAGACGCTCTAAGGATTCATTGATCCACTGATCCATGACCTGAGGATCAGGGGTTGGGGGTAGCTTAGTGGTAATCGTGAGTTGTTCTCGTGGTACGGATAATGTTTTGAGGATAGTCCCCAAATACTGCTCACTCTTACCATAACTACGGGCGGTTTCGAGGTGATTAATCCCCTTGGCGATCGCATACTGTACAGTTTCATGCGCCTCTGACTCACACGCCAAGCAGCGCATGGTTCCTAGGGAAAACACAGATAATCTCAAATTCGTTTTCCCAAACCGTCGATAGCGCATTTTTTATCTATGAACCGATCCCGAAATTTGACGGAGTAAATGTTGGACGACTCCTAAGCTTCACCACCCGTTTTAAATCCTTTATGCTGGGAAAAGTCGTCCGGTCGGATGTTGGAGACAAATTCCCTAAACGCTCGTCGTTCCTCTTCATCCGCATCTCGATCAACGGGTATTGATGCATCCGCGATCACTTCTTCCATCACCCAGATTGGACTATCGGTACGAAGCGCGATCGAGATCGCATCGCTGGGTCTAGCATCAATTTCTTTTTTGGCTTCACCCTGACGAACACAGAGGATCGCATAGAAGGTATTATCTTGGAGTGAGTGGATAATAATCCGCTCCAGCTTCATCTCCCATGTTTCCATGAGACCCACGAACAGATCATGTGTCAGAGGGCGGGGAGCTTTTTGGCGTTCCAAAGCGCTGATAATTGCTTTTGCCTGATCTTGTCCAATGTAAATCGGCAGAGCGCGTCGCTCTTGTGAGTCTTTCAGCAGCACGATTGGGCTACGGGTGACAGCATCTAATGCAATTCCAGCAACTTTCATTTCAATCATTAGCTTAGCCTCTAGAATACAGTCGGCGTTGAGGGCATCAAAGCGAAGCAGTAAAGCCACATTGGATGGATTGAAACTAGAACAAGTATACTAGCTTCCCTTTACTTCACCGATTAACCCCAGAATCAGTCCTCTATCATCGAATTGGGCATAGATCAAAAAGATTATCTTCTCCAAGTATGCCCCAGTCTCAGGACGTTTGTTTCGGGACTTTATGAAAAAAACACATAACCGTTCATCCTTGTCCCCAATAGCTCTCTAGTGGTTAATCTCCCTCGCTTTGGTGAACTGCCACCTCCTTGCTTTGTCTCCTAACCTTAAGATAGACTCGTTTTGATAAGCTATGAAGTAAGTGCTTCAAGTGCTTAAATTGTCACTTTGGCTTGATGTACATCACGGTCTTCGGGTAGTACCAATCCTTAAACACGAATTAGTTGAGAAGAGTTCCTCAGTTCGATTTACCCTCCACTCCCCCCACAATCATTTTATCACGGAGCCTCTATAATCGGTGATCTGAGACCAGCTACTTTGATGACATCGTGTTTACAGGATTAATTCAAGCCCTAGGAACCTTGCAACCACTCGGCGGCGATCGCTTTCAATTGTCTTGTCTTCCTGACAAAGCCGCCGTGATTCTACAGGATCTTGCCATTGGTGATAGTGTAGCCGTTGATGGAATATGCTTAACTGTTGAGGAAATCTTGTCCCAAGGTTTTGTAGCAACAGCTTCAGATGAAACCTTGAGCCGTACTACTTTGGGGCAACGGCATCAAGCAACAACTTATGTAAATTTGGAAACATCGGTACGAGTAGGCAGTAAACTAGGGGGACACTTTGTCACAGGTCACATTGATGGCATTGGTTCTCTTCAGGATTCTGTAAAAACAGCAAATTCCTGGATTATGTGTTTTACTGCACCAGCATCTTTACAAACGTCATGGCAACGTCATGTTGCTCGTTTTCTGGTGCCAAAGGGAAGTATTGCGGTCAATGGCGTCAGTTTGACCATTGCTGAGTGTGATCCGCAGGGGAGTTGGTTTAAGGTGGCAGTTATTCCCCACAGTTATGCACAAACCAATTTGAGTTATTTGCAGCCTGGGCAATGGGTGAACTTAGAAAGCGATATTTTAGGCAAGTATGTTGAGAAATTGTTAGGGTATCAAGTTCCCAGCGCGAATTCTTTACCGATGAAGGATATTTCCCCCGAATTTCTCGCCGAGCATGGGTATTTGTGAATTAGGATATTCTTGCTGTCTGTTCCCTGTTCCCTGTTCCCTGTTTCCTGACCCAAAAATCCCCCGTCGCCTTAAACGGGGGATTCGCTCAAATGGGTGTTACCCAGTCAACGATTAAGCAGTTACGGTCTGCTTAGTAACAGCCGCTAACTCGCCTTTAGCATACTTAGCCGCAAACTCATCCAATGTGATTTGCTTAATCTTGCTCGCATTACCTGCCGTACCGAATTGCTGATAACGATCCGAGCAAACCTGCTTCATGTACTTAATAGAAGGCTTCATGAAATGGCGCGGGTCAAAGTTTTTGGGATCTTTGGCAGCCGCTTCACGGATTGCTGCCGTGATCGCCAAACGATTGTCGGTGTCAATGTTAACCTTACGCACACCGCTCTTAATGCCCTTTTGAATTTCTTCTACAGGCACACCGTAAGTTTCCGGAATTGCACCACCATACTGGTTGATCATGTCAAGCCACTCTTGGGGTACAGAGGAAGAACCGTGCATGACCAAATGGGTATTCGGTAGACGATTATGGATTTCCTCAATCCGGCTGATGGCAAGAATTTCACCCGTGGGCTTACGGGTAAACTTGTAAGCACCGTGGCTCGTGCCAATCGCTACAGCGAGAGCATCAACTTGGGTGCGCTCAACAAACTCAACCGCTTGATCCGGGTCAGTCAACAATTGTTCACGAGACAGCTTGCCTTCTGCACCGTGACCATCTTCCTTGTCACCCATACCCGTTTCCAAAGAACCGAGACAACCCAGTTCTCCTTCAACGCTGACACCGACAGAGTGAGCAACTTTTACCACTTCAGCCGTGACATTGACGTTGTACTCGAAGCTGGCTGGAGTTTTGGCATCTTCCTCCAGTGAACCGTCCATCATCACACTGGTAAAACCATTGCGGATAGCCGAGTAGCAAGTCGCAGGACCATTACCATGGTCTTGGTGCATAGCAATGGGAATATGGGGGTAGGTTTCTACTGCCGCTGTGACTAAATGGCGCAGGAAGTTCTCACCTGCATATTTGCGAGCACCGCGAGAGGCTTGTAGGATCACGGGGCTATCCGCCTCATCAGCAGCCTGCATAATTGCCAGGATCTGCTCCATGTTGTTTACGTTATATGCTGGAATGCCATAGCCATTCTCTGCCGCATGATCCAAAAGCAGCCGCATGGGTACGAGCGCCATAAAAAAGTCCTCCTAACTTTAGGTGTTTTGTCAGCTAGTCGTTTTTAGAAACTTAATTCTTAGAATAATCTTAAGATATTTTTCAGTTTATAGGAAATTATCTGGTCAAGATTCTAAAATTAGTCTTCTTTATCAGCTTTATCGCTTCTGGTTATAAAAAAGTGGATACGAGAAAATGGGTCGCCTGGGATTCGAACCCAAGACCAATCGGTTAAAAGCCGAGTGCTCTACCGCTGAGCTAGCGACCCATAATGATCAGGCGTTTTTACGCGCCGTTTTCTACAATAACAGAAATCACCGAAAATGTAGAGGATTTTTCAAAAAAAAGTGACGTTGAGCTGTACTGAAGTCTCCAAACTCTCTCCAGGAGACAATTTGGTGAGATTGTTTCCTGTGTTTAAGGCATTGCGGGGAGCGCTCCAGGGTTCCAAACAGTAGTAGTCTTTGCCCTTAACCGTCCAGAAGACTAGAGTTGAGTAGGGTTCACCGTAGGTCAGGGTTAGCTTGAAGCGCCGTTGCTGGTCTGTCACCGTTGCCGATTGATCCGTGACCGGGCGAAAGGCGATATCAATTTCATCCTCACTCCAATCAAAGCCACCCGTGAAGGAGGAAACTTGTCCGGTTAGCTGATCCTGATACTCCGAAGCCGGAATCTCGAACTGGAGTTGGGTTTTATCGACACTCAAAAAGTATGGATGCAATCCTGTGGCAAAGGGCATAACCTCCGCCGACTGATTGGTATAGCGCTGGTGAATTGTCAAGGTATTGCCCTGAAGTTGGTACGTGAAGGTGAGTTGCCAGTCGAAGGGATATACAGCGCGAGTTTGGTCGTTACTAGTCAGGACTAGGGTGAGGCTAACTAAGTCATTGGTCACTCGTTCTGTGACCTGCCAGGGTAAATCGCGGGCGAAACCATGTTGTTTGAGCGGATAGGGTTTGCCTTTATGGGTGTAGGTATTGTCCGGTAAGTTGCCGCAGATGGGAAACAGAATCGGGATACCCCCCCGTACACTCAAGGTCGGATCTCGAAACCGTTCGGCATCAAAGTAGAGAATGTCCTGACCTTGAACACTCCAGTGAGAAATCAGACCGCCGCGTTCGGGAACGACTTCCAACCGAGACTGAGTGTCTTGGGCAGTGAGGATATAGGTTGAGTATTGCTCCTGTTTCAGGGCGATCGCAAACATGGCTGGTGTTGATTTCCTTAGTAGTTAAGCGGCTGGAGTTAGCGGCACGACTAACTTTAACAAAATCTTCTCAACAAAATGGTGCTAATTTTACAAATTCTTAACAAAAAGCCTATAGGATAGTACATAAGCAGTGTAATTTTAGGGTTCAGAGGTGCCTACAGGCAATAAGTTGGTGGGAGAGTGACACACATCACTCTAAATTATGCTGAGAATCACACCAAGCAACCGACAGTTATCAACGTCTTCAACCCGAAGATCGTCGATACTGTTAAGGGTATCCCTATGATTACAACTGCTTGGTTACCATGATTCTTCGCACTCTTGTCCAATCGGCTCTTAAAACCGGCTGCCTCAGCGTTGCTTCTGAGGGGTTAATTCGCCAAATTCTGGAAATAAAAGGATACCAAACATCAGACCTTGAGGCTTTGACTGTTCTTTATGAGGCGGTGAAGTCAGGTCAAATTGAGCGGGAGGCTCATGATACTCGTTTTCTGTCATTTCCTGAGCTGCACAGGCAAAGTGCAATAACAGGTGTGTAAACTCCCTAGCTTCAACGAGACTCAGTACAGAGTGATTCAGTAACCAAGGGTTTGATCTGACTTTTCAGGGAAAGTTTTGCAATCGGCTGGGCTGCAAGCCAATTAAGGGAATCGTCGGTTCACGAAATTATGGATTTAACTTCAACTTGTTCTCATGAAAATGAAAAAGTACCCCAGTGATAAATGGGGTGACAAAAGCGAATTTGGTATCACACTGTAGATTTTTATTTTAGTGTGCTAGTAGAATGAGACTCAATTTCCTATGAATCACCGATTCAATGTGCTAACATGCTACCAAAGGGTTAATTCCTAGCAAGTCTCATTTGCCCAGCAACAAAAAGCTGGCAAGTCAGCGGTGGACGTAAACCCTTAGCAAAAGCCTTAAAAAGTAGGTTGTTGCATGTTCCTCAGTGTAAGACGCAGGAAGCGTTGCTAACAAGTGACGCCAAATGCAACCTGTACTGCACCCCTAGGGTAAGTGTAGGATAATGTCACTGTTTAACCTTCAAATACCTACAGAGTACCTATCAACCAGGATATATAACCTGGATCACAGTGCGCTAGTCTCAATGGCGAAATACACGGTTTCCTTTCCTCGGTTTGGCTATTTACCAATGCCAATCCCTCGAATATCGGTTATAAGCTCACAGGTGAAATTGCTCTCCACCTTTACCTTGAGCCGAATTATAGCCAATGTTATCTCGATTCCGTTGAAGAACTCAAGGTTTTTTTTGTCTCGTGAAAAATACCCTGAATTGATGCTCCAAATTCCGGTTAAATGTCAGCTAAAGTTTTCTGCATTAACTGTGAAATCTAAGGATAGTAGGGATTTCGCCGTTGACGAGGGAAAACTGAGTCAAGTTATCCGACGTTAAGCTTGGATAAAAACTGTCCCTGAATTATCCTAAAAACCGGGGCGACTTGCTCCCAGACGTATTGGAAGAGTTATCTGCTTAGGAGAAGCCAAATATGCTACACCGCAAGATTTATCAACTGTGTTGCGATGGTCGTGAGGTCTGTATTTTCTTGCGGGATCAGCAACGTTGGATTGAACGCGCTCATATTGTTGATATTGAAGGGGATTTAGTCACCATTCGCTACGAAACCGATGAAGAAGACGAAATTTGCTCCTGGGAGGAAATGGTGCGCTTAGAAAGTATCGGTTCAGTGACTCAAAAACTGGCTTCTGTGACGCGAGGAAATTTTGACCCGCTCGTGTCTGACGATTGTCCAGAAGCCGAACAAATTCACCCACGCTTCCCTGAGTCTAATCAAGAGTAAAAAATTAGGTGTCATTGGTCATTGGTCATTGGTCATTGGTCATTTGTCATTTGTCATTTGTTTCCCCTCCGCTCCTTTGCTCTTATAGAAGGGCGGATTTAATGTAGGGGATATCCTCTAAGTTTCTGCGGGAGGTGTGATCGGTTCAAACACTGGACAATATCCTTCCGGTGTAACTTTAAACGAGTAGAGGGGAGAGGCAGAATTCCAGCAGCGCTGACCCCGTTGATGGCGACAGTTGGCACAACACTCAATATTAGCAGGCATCTTTACCGAACTGCTCTGATTGAGCAGTTCACGTTGGGATAAGCCACGTAACACCAGTTCCTCTCCTTGCCAACGCGCTTCTACTAAACCGGTATCCGCAAAATCTTGCCAGCGCGGATCAGCTGCAATTGCTTCGGGTAAGGTAATGGTCACCACCGTACCCAACTCAGTTAACTCTCCTTCATAATTGGTTTCTGGTGGTGGTGCGGGTTGGATAAATGTCTCGCCAATTGGCAGTTCAATCAGAGTTCCTGCTGATGGGGTATGGAGATGATAGCGGTTTTGTAACTCTTCCAATCCAGCTAAGTCAGCCAGGTACGTAGGAGAGCCATGAACAAAAATAATATGTTGAGGACGAAGATTATGGATTAACTGAGTGGTTCCTAAACAATCACTATGCTCGGTTAACCGATACGTTTCGACCTCTGTAATGTTCAAGTCAGGGGTGGGAGGGGGATATCTCAGGCGTTCGGGTTGCAGCACTGTCCAGGATGTGGGGTTAGGATGACAGTAAACCCTCAAGTCAGCGGTTTCGTCCGTTAGAACAATGCTGGTGTTTTGAGCGATCGCACTTCGTTGCTGCTGATCTAAGCGACGCACACGCGGTTTCACCCGTTCATCCCAAAATAAGGGTTGATGGCGAGCAAAGTTTTGTACCGATGGGGGAAGGTGAGGTAGGAGTTCTAAGTAGGCGTCGCATCCCTGGGCAACTGTACCATCTACCCAAATATCCAGATCGCGTCCCGTAAACTGGTGATGACTCCGCAGCAGCATTAAGATTTCTTGACCCAAACCCAAGGTGGGTACTGGTAGCAAAATAGAGCGATTTGCCGCCAATGCTTGATCAATCCGTTCCACGAGTTGATTCTCTTGTTGGCGTCGATGGGCGTGTCGCGCCGTACCATAACTCCCTTCGATAATCAAGACATCTAGCTTTGTACCTCGTAAGGCTTCAATAGACAACCCTTCAACCAACCGCGAATTTGATATAAAAAAGTCACCTGTATACAGGAGCCGATAGGTGCGATTCGGACTCGTATAGGTTAATAAAAATGCGGCGGCTCCCGGTAGATGTCCCGCCGGAAACAATTGCACGCTTAATCCTTCGCGGAATTCAATCGGCGATCGCCAAGGAAGTGCTTGACAGAATCCGGGAATCTCCTTTGCCGATAAATGCGTCCAGTTCAGGGGTAAGAGTTGAGTGGTTACTTCACTGGCGTAAATTGGTAATTGGGGAAAGGCTTGGTGCAGTGCTAGCAACCCCTGGGCATGATCGCTATGGGCGTGGCTACATAAAACCACATCCGCCGAAAAATTAGCTTCAGCTTTTAGCGGCGAAATGTCTTCTAACCCACAATCGAGTAGGATGCGGTGGGGTCCCATTTGCACCAGCAAACAAACTCCCTCTGCACCATGACCAACACCATAGGCAAAACAGGCTAATTGATCATCCTCACCCGAGGATGTCACTGGGCGTTGATTGCTCATGAACTTTGAGAAGACAGTTCTGTGCTTTGCCAGTTGCTTGACAACTGACTCACTTGAAGAACCCTATACATCGACAATGCTTCTAAACCTGATTCATCGACATTTTCAGCCTTGCTTTTGCGGTTCAATTCCTAGTGATAACCTGATTTTATGGACGAGTCTATTGACGGTATATCAGTAACATGCTACTGCTCAATTAACATGTAGCCAATATCTGGGCTAGCTTATCCCAGCTTAGTGGGCTGAACCGTTGCCGTGATAGTTGTCTGAATCATAGAACCCGTTCTTCGTGCCAAAAATGAGAGCGGATATGGTAAAAAGAATGGTTAAGACCACTAAAATCAGTTTGATATCCATCTAGACTTTACTTGCTTTTATCTGAAAAACAGGATCTGAAACTCTACTGAATACTATTGACCGATCAGCATTTTGGTCTGTTCAGTATATATAGCCAGTTTACCACGAAATTTCAGGTCATCATGAATGGCTGACACCCAAACTCAAGATGGTCTAAACCCAGCTAGTGAGAAGACTCGAACTTACGATTGGCTGATTATGTACTCAGTAGGTGATCAAGTTGATCACGGGTAAGGCTAGAGAATAGGTTGATGATGCCAGCGTCAAAGTCAGCATCAACTTTAACCGTAACCATTTGGCTACAGGAGTTTCGAGGGTTGAAGCTGGTGACAAGATTTGAACTTGCGACCGGCTGATTACAAATCAGCTGCTCTACCACTGAGCTACACCAGCAACTTTGTTTAGCATAACAAATTATATCAGCAGTAGGGAAGGCTTGACACTCTCCAGCAAGAGGAGGCGATTGAAATCGCTGTTACACTTGCCAAAGTCCGCCTGCGCGGACTGGGTTATATAGCGCTACGCGCTAGGCTTTCTTGCAATAGGCAATGGGCTTTCTTTGAAGAAAAACACTTACCTGACAAGGGATTGAGCGATTTAAATTTTTCTTCTTTTGTCCTAACGTGTGTGCGTAGTGCTATAGCAGTAGACACATCGATTAGGACTTTCGGCACCATTGTAGAGACGTTGCATGCAACGTCTCTACTTCATGACATCGGGAACTGCTGTAACGGGGGTAGTGTTCCCCGGATTTGGTCTCACAACCGGATGTCAAACGTTGAGTAGTACGGGTTTTGGCAATAACCGGGCTAGAATCTGCTTGAGTACCATTACCGTCCAATCCACATCGGCTGCTGTGGTTTGTCGTCCCAAGGTCAAGCGAATGCCTCTCAATGCCTCTGACTCACTGTAGCCCATCGCCAATAAAATTGGACTAGGATTGAGTTTGCCACTATCACAGGCAGAACCCGCACTAATGCCTATTCCTGCCAGATTAAGCTGACGCACCATTGTTTTACCTGTTACTCCCTGCAATTGGGAGGCTGGGATATTGGTGAGGCAAAAACTAACATGATGCGGTAAGCGATGTTGTCGCGAACCTGTGGGTTTTAAGTAAGGGATGTTGCTGAGTTGATTAAATAAGCGATCGCGCAACCCAATTAACCGAGGTGTTTCCGTTGCTAGTTCGGCTGTTGCTAATTCGGCGGCGACACCAAATCCCGCGATCGCAGGAACAGCCTGTGTCCCTGAACGCTTTTGCCTTTCTTGTCCCCCACCCCACAACAATGGCACGAATTCAACCCCAGGACGGACATACAGCGCTCCCGATCCTTGAGGTCCATAAATCTTGTGACTGGAGATTGACAGCAAATCCACAGGCAACTGTCGTACATCAATGGGCAATCGTCCCGCCACCTGTACGGCATCCGTATGGAAAAGTATCCCATGCTCCTGGGCAATTTGTGCCAATGCTTCAATGGGTTGCAGTGTCCCCACTTCACTTTGACCATAGATGACGGATACTAATACCGTATTCGGTTGCAGGGCATCTTCCAAGTCGCGGGGATTCACTCGCCCCTCACTATCCACAGGCAATCGAGTCACTTGCCATCCCCAGGTTTCCAACCAGCGCACAGGTTGAGCGATCGCGGAATGTTCTACGCTAGAAATTACAATATGCTGAGGCGTCCTGTAATTTTGGGCAATCCCCATAATGGCTAGATTATCCGCCTCTGTGCCACCTGAGGTAAAAATCAGCGCATCGGCTGGCGCATTAATTAAGCCCGCCACTTGCATTCTCGACTGTTCCACGACAGTAGCAGACCGTTGTCCCCACTCATGTAAGCTAGAAGGATTACCCCACTGCTGAGTCAATACCCCTTCCATCGCCGTGATCGCTTCTGGGCGGGGGGGTGTCGTGGCACTGTAATCGAGATAGATTTGCATGGTTATAGTGTCATTTGTCTTTCGTCTTATGTCCTTGGTCTTATGTCCTTGGTCAGGGAATCGGGAACAAGGAACAGTTAACAGGTAAGGTAGAGTTTTGACTTAACTTCCCCATCTTCCAGACGTGCCATGGCACGTCTCTACATTTCCCCAGCTCCCGCTACTTACCGGGTTTGTCCACATTGTAGTCCTCGTGAGACAAGACCGCGTAGGGAACCAACAAACTGCCGTAGTCATGACAAATCATCCGATAGTTACGGGTAACCGGGATACTGACAATCCAGCGATTGTGGCGTAGTCGCTTCCCGCCAAACTCTCGGTAGTTCTTTTGTTCTTCCAATCCAGCAATAATCGCACGGGCTTTGACCACCACATGGGTGGGCAAATCCTTTAAGTCAATGGGATCGTTGTCAAACGTGGACTCCCATGCTTGCTTTTGTTGCTTTTTAGCTTCCCGTGCCTTGTTTTCTTGTTCACATCGGTGGCAGGTTTGACCATACCCCTTATGACCGCACGGAAATGTCTTTTTTCGTCTCGCCATAAAACGGTGGGATGGGTTCAAACCCTGGACGTGACCATGTTATCTTCCTGGTAGTGATTTCCCGCATTCAGGTTGTGGAAAACGTGATTTAAGTTGTTCATGTATTTTTATGTTAATTCAATCGGGACAAATCCTTGAGCTTTATTTTAAATTGACTTAGGAAAACACCGAGCAGCCGTTCTAGGCAGATGGTTCCAAGTCCTAGGGTTGTAACCTTTCTGTCTCCTTGGCTTCCCTGGCTTCTCTGGCTTGTCTCAACTTATCAAGTATTGACCTCCGACTCGGTTTATGTACCCGTAGATGATAAAAAAGAATCACACCCATAAGTGAATCTAAGTGGATTCAATGACTCAATCCTACTGGTATCAAGCTATCATCTGGCTCATTGTACTCACTCTGTCTGCTTGTCAACCTCCTCTTGATCAAGTTCATCGTCCACCTCCCTTACCCCAAGATCCCTTTGTTCAGGTCTACTTTAACCATTCCCCCTCGACAACCTACAAGGAACCCTATCGCTCAGTGACTCGACCGGGGGATAATTTAGAACGGATTATTGTCCAAGCGATCGCGACGGCTCAATCCACTGTCGATGTTGCTGTCCAAGAGTTACGCTTGCCGCAAATTGCTCAAGCCTTGGTCAAACGCCATCAAGCGGGGGTTAGGGTCAGGGTGATCCTGGAAAATACCTACAACCGCCCTTGGAGTGAAATATCGCCGACAGAAATTGCTAAACTTCCGTATCGGGAACGCGATCGCGCCCAAGAGAATTTACGGTTAATTGACCGTAATAACGATGGCAAACTGACCCCTGCTGAAATTAATCAACGGGATGCTCTAGTTATCTTACGCAATGCTGGTGTCCCGATCCTAGACGATACGGCTGATGGCTCTCAAGGTAGCGGCTTAATGCACCACAAGTTTGTTGTTGTGGATGGATACACGGTGATGGTGACCTCCGCTAACTTTACCACCAGCGACATTCATGGCGATTTTCAAGCACCCGATAGTCGGGGTAATGCCAACAATCTGCTCAAAATTGAGAGTGTGGAATTAGCCAATTCCTTTACCGCAGAATTTAACCAGATGTGGGGAGATGGACCCGGTGGCGCACCCGACAGTCGGTTTGGTGTCAAAAAGTCACAACGCCCTGCCCAACAGGTGACACTCGGAGATACTATTCTGGTGGTCAGGTTTTCGCCTACGTCACCAACTCAACCCTGGAGTCAAAGCAGTAATGGTTTTATTAACCAACTCCTGCAAAGCGCGACCCAAACCATTGACCTGGCGTTATTTGTTTTTTCTGAACAGCGACTGGCAGATCGGTTACAAACTGCCCATGAACAGGGCGTCCACGTTCAGGCGTTAATTGACCCCAGTTTTGCCTATCGCTACTACAGCGAAGGACTAGATTTATTAGGTGTGGCGCTGAGTCATCAATGTCGCTATGAAGCCCGTAATCGCCCTTGGCACGATCCAATCGCCACAGTTGGTGTTCCCCAGTTGCCATCAGGGGATCTGTTACATCATAAGTTTGGGGTAGTAGATGGAAAAATGGTGATTACTGGGTCTCATAATTGGTCAGCCTCAGCCAATACTCAAAACGACGAGACGCTGTTGGTGATTAATAGTCCTCTCGTCGCCGCTCATTTTGAACGTGAATTTGAACGTCTCTACAAAAATGCCATACTGGGGGTTCCGGTGGCGGTTCAGCGCAGGATTCAGAACCAGCAGCAATCCTGTCCCCAGATTACTCAGGCAAACGATCCCAACGCCCCAAGTTTTAGGGGGATCGTCAACCTCAACACCGCCACCCAGGAGGAACTGGAAACGCTACCCGGAATCGGACCGAAGCTGGCTGAGCGAATTATTACGGCGCGATCGCAAAAGCCCTTCACGTCATTGGCTGACCTTGACCGGGTTTCCGGTATCGGACCTCATCTACTCCAGCAGTTAGATGGACGAGTGACCTGGTAATCCTTACATTCACCCGGATGGAGGAAGCCAAAAGACAAGCTTTAATACCGCTTAACGACTTGCGCCATTTTACGCTGATCCTCACGCCGCCTAATCGTCTCGCGCTTGTCGTATAATTTTTTCCCTTTACACAGACCCAGGCTCACTTTCACCAAGCCTCGCTTCAAATACAGTTTCAACGGTATTAACGTTAACCCCTGTTGTTCTACCTTACCCACAAGTTTGCTGATTTCTTGCTTATGCAGCAACAGTTTACGGGTGCGAACTGGGTCATGATTGAAGTAGAGGCTGCTACTGGTATACGGTGAGACATGTACATTCAGCAGCCAAGCCTCACCATTACGAATCAGGGCGTACCCATCTCGCAAATTGACCCGACCCTCGCGAATGGACTTAACTTCTGTCCCTTTTAGTTCGATGCCCGCTTCGTAAGACTCTAGAATATGATAGCGGAAGCGGGCTTGCCGATTATCGGCAACAACTTTGAATCCTTTACTTTGATCACTCATACTAATCACCTTAGCGTCTGATACTGGAAATTGTGGCGTTAGACAATCACGCCAGGAAACCCTGAGAATGTAAATTTTTGTTAAAAGCTTGACAATTTCCGGCAAAACCGTAACAATAGATACAGAACAAAGAAATCGTTCATCTCTCTAGCCATCAATCAATTAGCCGTGAACGATGATTAGGGAGACGGAAGTAGGGACAACTCCCGAAGGAACGCGCCTCATCTCACTACAGTTGCATTACGAGGCGAAGACCATGAAACTTACTTATCGCGGTAACAAATACGAATACAATCCCCCTACGGTAGAAACGGTCGAATCAAATGCTGCGGGTAAGTATCGGGGTTGGGACTGGCGATTCCGCAATTTGAAAAATCCGCCAGTGTTACAACCACGAGTCAACCTGCAATATCGCGGCGTTCGTTATCAAACACCAGGGACTGTTGCTAATCAGGGTGTTGCGTCAGAAAAAGCACCCGCTTTAGTGTCCAGTCAAGATAAAGCTCGTTCGCGGATGAGCAAGCAGCAACGAGTCCTGAAAAACCGTCAGCTTTCGATGTTGTACCGTTCAGCTACAGAAGTTGGATTAGCAACTCGTTAACGGCTGATCGAATTCCAACGGATTATCAAGTAGAGGCGTTATATGCAACGTCTCTACTTTTGGCGGTTGGCTTTAAAGCTTAATCTCTAAGATATTCCAGTTATTTAAAAATACAATAAATACCCAAGCCGTAAATGTAATCAGAGTGTAATACCTTCGTCTAAAGGTTGACCACTCCTTACACTTCAACGAAAGTATAGCCAAAACAGGCAACACCAGGGATAAAGTTGTGGTTATGACAGGAATGCCCAGTAATACCTCAACAATAAATGGCATTCCATAAGCAAACTCAGTTAAATCAATCAGGGTTAATGCCAGAAGCAATCCGATAACAAATCCCAAGTTTAACGTGCAGACTAGACTGGGCAAAACTAGCGCCAGATGCACTGGCTGTTGAGATTGTCTTTTGTCAGCCAATAGCCATCCGAGCAATTGCTGGCGTCGAGGATTTCTCAGATTCTCCCAGATGCCGATCAGGATTCCTGCAAGAAAGACGGTGAGACACAATCCCAAGAGACTGAGTTGAACTATTGTAGTTTTATACCAAGGAATCTTCTCAAAAGCGTATTTTCCTAAAAACAGATAAGTTATTTTACCACGTTTATTTTCGCGAAAGGCTACCTGCCTAAAGGGAATCAGTCGGAATCTAATCGGGGATCGATCAATGGGTTCAAATAACAGAGAGTCTACTGCTACTAACTGCCTAGTTCCCAGAGATAATCCGCCATTAGCGTTGGCTGTTATCTTTAAATCAAAGGTCTTTAGGGGAGAATCTGGTAATAATAAGCCTAATTTTTCAATACTCTGATGAGGATAGCGAATATATCTATAGTTTCCGGTGAAATCACGAGTCGATTTTTTGGTAAAACCTGGTGTATCTAAGGGAGTCGCACTATTACTCCAATAAGCGCTAACTTCCTCAGCTTCTGCTGCCCAGATGCCAATGCCCTTGTCTCTATAGGCTTCCCTGAATTGAGCCGTATTCAGCGAAAGGATGTTTTCTGATTGTGGGTAATAATGGTTGAGGAATTCATTGAGCAGTTGATCATGCAGTTGATTTTTGTCATTATTGTAGGCAGAAAAAAAGCCAATATTTTGCTCTGGAATTAAAACAAATCGGCTTTTAAACCCAGAAATATGACCGTCATGTTCGAGAAGTCGTAAGCCGTTCTGAAACCGTTCGTAAAAGCCAAAAGCTTGACCCGGCAATTGGGGATGGTGAGTAAACTGTTGCCGATGCATCTGTTGGGCTGTTGCATCCTGTAAAATACGGCTATTGCCATAGCGACCATTCTGGAGATGTGCGATCGCGAACTTAGCCATATCTGTAGCCGTGGCATTTAAACCACCAGAGGGTGTATCGTTCGTGTAGAGAATTGGTAATTGCTGATAACCATCATTTTTGTAGCCATATCCCACGGCTAAGTTAGCGAGGATTGACGGTTTAAATAGAAAACTGCTGTGTCGCATTCCCAAGGGTTCGAGAATATTTTCATCGATATAATAGGCATAAGGCAGTTTAGAGATAATTTCCACAAGATAACCTGCCAAAGCAAATCCCTGGTTACTGTATCGTATAATTTGCCCTGGGGGTAAGGTGCAAGGGGGTAAATGCTGGGCGAGATAGTCGTTTAACGGTGTAATGTCTGATAAACGGCGAGCAGCAATTCCAATAAAGTTTTCGTCAATTCCGCTAGTGTGGGTTAATAAGTTGGCAACGGTAACAGGTTGAGAATAAGGGGTCTTAAGTTTGAAGTTCTGGAGATAGTGGTTAACGTCATCGTTAAGATTCAGTTGTCCTTGTTCTACCAGTTGCATGACAGCCGTGGCGGTCAATAATTTGGACACAGAACCAACCCGAAAGACTGTTTTTTCTGGCAGCACAGGGATTTGTTTTTCTAAATCAGCATAGCCGTAGCCTTTAGCCAAAAAGATTTTGCCATCTTTAACTAACACAAATGCTGCACCGGGAATATGTTCTGCCTGCATAGAACGAGTGAAGAAGTTATCTAAAAAGACTTCTAGTTCTTGAGGATCAGTAATTCCCGATTGCGGCAATTGGTTTAGGGGGGAGGACGGTTTTTGGGCAGTTTGTGCAACTGATGTATATGTCGGAGTTGTTAACTTTGTCCCGACGTAAGCAGAATCGGGTATTGCCAGGACAACAGAAAGGATGATAACTAGAAGTATTCTCCAGAGGCGTTTGAGAAAGGTGGAGAATAGCCTTTTGAACACGACTGTATCTCTATAATAATAAGGGACTAGCAGATAGGATAGCAGAGACAAGCCAGAGATCGCCAAGCGAGTAAGTCGTCGGATTCCCTGTTCCCTAATCTCAACCGTTAACTTTAATTGTGTCCACCCACTTATTACTACACTGATGCTCTAGTTTTACCCCGTTTCTCTGTTCCCTGGTTCGTCTTCCCTATTCTTCCCCTGAGTCCTTTTTTCCTATTATCCCCAAAACTATCATGGAGTAACGTATAGAAACAGGGAATAATAAATAGCGTTAATCCCGTTGCTAGGGACAACCCGGAAAATACAACCACACCTAACGGTTGTAAAAACTCTGACCCTTTGCCAATTCCTAAGGCTAAAGGAAACAATCCTAAAACCGTGGTAATTGTGGTCATCAAAATCGGTCGTAACCGTTGCGGTGCGGCTTGCAAAATGGCGGTTTTGCGGTCAACCTTTTCCCGGTAATAAATTTGATTGGCAAACTCCACCATCACGATCGCGTTATTCACCACAATCCCTACCAGGAGTACCGCCCCCACCAGAACCGTTGCGCCCATGGCGGTTTGGGTGACATAGAGTCCCAATATTCCCCCAGCTAAGGCGAGGGGTACGGTGAGCATAATCACTAAGGGGTCAATTAGGGAATTATACTGTACCGCCATCACCACAAACACCATAAACGCGGCTAATCCTCCCAATATTTTCAGAGAATTTTGGAGTTGCTGATTGGTTTCACTGGCGGAACTGGGTAAAATAGAAACCCCATCGGGTAAATCTAATTCAGCTAATATCGCATTGGTTTCCGCTAACGCCTCACTCAAGGTTGCACCCTCATTCAGAGTTCCTGCAATTAAGAACACCTGGCGCTGATTAATCCGCTGAATTTCACCCGGCGCTTGTCCTTGATCAATCGCCGCCACATCACCCAAATAAATTTGGCGATTATTAGTCGTAAATAGGGGTAACTCTTTAATCTGAGACACCCGCTGAATCGCCGCTTGATCAAGCTGTACCCGCACATCCACCAAGCGATCGCCTCGTTGTAACTGTGTCGATACCGAACCTGCGATCGCGGTTTGGATGGTATCCCCAATTTCCTGGGCGGTTAACCCCAATTGGGCGACTCGTTCCCAGTCGGGACGAATCTGTATTTCGGGTTGGCGATTATCCGCATCCGGGCGAAATCGGGCTAAGGTTGCGCGTTCATCTAACGCCTTTAACACTTGACGCCCCCCTGCTTCTAATTGCTGCGTGTTGGTTCCTTGTAAGCCAATATCTAAATCCGCCCCACGAACGGGTGAATTACTTAAAATAATCCCTCGTACTGAACCGGGGCTGAGGCGCAGACGAGTTTGGACTAAATTTAAGGTCTGCAATTCCTGATTGACTGTCTCAATAAATGGCTCAACATTACTATCCAATTTCAGCGCAATTGTACTGGTTCCTCGTAACAAGTTTTCTGAGGTATTTCCGCCAAACAAAAATCCGCCGGATGTGGTAAATGCATACTCGGTTTCTGGTTGCGCTAAGAGAATATCATCCACCGCCATCATCACTTGGCGATTTTGTTCTAGGGTGGTTCCTGGTGGAAATTGGGCAAACATGCGGGCTTGTCCGGTATCAATTCGGGGGAGAATTTCTTGGGGGATTTGACTGGCTAAGGCTAAACTTCCGCCGCCCAGAATGAACACAGCCAGGGCGATGACTAAAATACGATACCGCAGCACCCGCGCTAGGAACCCTTGATAACCCAAGGTTGCAGCTTCAAAGCGACGATTAAAAGCCTGTAATAGCCAAAATCGATTTAAACCACTGGATCGAGGAATGGCTAATAAGCGAGACGACAGCATGGGGACGACTGTCAACGCCACCACTAACGACGCAGCGACAGCAAAACTAATCGTTAAAATTAATTCACTAAACAGGAGGGAGAAAAAGCCACCAATGAGTAAAAATGGGAGGACAGCAACTAAATTTGTACTGGTGGAAGCAATCAGCGCTGATTCAACCTCTTGGGAACATTGTTCGGCTTGGGAAATGATGGCTTGAGGCGGGGCGGGTTGAGTGAGGTTATCGGTTTTTTCGCCATTTTTATCGGTTAAATCTGTCCCTACACCTGGATTGTCAGATACACCCGCCGCGATGGTTTCTAGCATAACAATCGCATTATCCACGACAATCCCCACACCTAACGCCAATCCGCCTAAACTAAACACATTTAGGGATAAGCCAAATAACTGCATTAAAATCACGGCGGCTAGGGTGGCTAGGGGAATGGCGATGACAATAATTAAGGTTTGTCGTAATGAACCCAAAAATAACAGCACCGCAAAGGCGGCTAAGGTAGCGCCGACTAACCCCGCACTGGTGACATTAGCAATCGAATTCTGGATAAAAATGGATTCATCCAATGTGGCGACTAATTCAATATCGTCGGTAATTAAACCCGATTGTCGCAGTTGTTCAATGCGTTTTTTTACGCCATTGACGACTTCAATCGTATTCGCATCGGGTTGTTTTTGTACACTAACTTTAACCGCTGGTTCTCCATTCAGAAAGACAAATACCCGTCTATCTTCCGTCCCATCAATCACTTCTGCAAAATCCCGCAAATAGACCTGACGCGGAGGAGTGGTTGTGTCTGTATCCTGGATTTCAAAGGACAAATTCCGCAATTCGTCCGCCTCCTGAAACCGTCCCATCGTTCGGGTTAAAGGTTCTGATTCTTCTCCCCGTAGTCGTCCCCCGGCTACATCTTGATTTCGTTCATCCAAAGCATCTAAGACATCGGTTAATCCTAATCCTAATCGCTGCAAACGATTCGGATCAATCAGCACTCGAACCTCTTCCCTTACCCCACCGGAAACATCGACGGAGGCGACGCCAGGAACTACACTCAGTTCACGGCTGAGTTCTTCATCCGCAAAGACGCGCAAATCTACGTCTTTTAGGGATGAAGATTTTAGGGCTAATTCATAAACGGGTAATTGAGAGGGATCAAACTTAAATAAACGCGGTTCTTCGATAATTTCGGGTAAATTGGATTGAGCGCGATTATACGCTGCTGTTGCATCATTGAGCGCCTGATCAATATCACCGCCAGGTCGAAAAAATAAGTCTAAACTAATTCGTCCCTCGCGAGTTTGGGAGAAGACTTGGACAACACCCTCCGTTGCGCTTAATCCTTGTTCCAAGGGTTTAGTAATTTCCTCAACCGCCACCTCTGGCGAGATACCGGGCGCCCCTAAACGTAAGCCAATCCGGGGATAGGTAATCGAGGGTAATAAATCAACCTGAATCTGGAGAATGAAAAATATTCCTAGTACAATTACGGCTAAGGTTAAGACTAGGGTACCGATATGGCGGCGAATCGCGATCGCACTAATACTGAGTTTGTCATTTGTCATTTGTCAAAACACTGATTTCACGGATTTATTTGAGAGATTGGGGTGGGGAGGTGAGAGGGGAATGACACTGATTTCACGGATTTATTTGAGAGGTTGGGGGTGGAAAGGTGAGAGGGTGTTGACAGGGATTTTACTCAGAGGGTGGTTTTCTTTCATTTATTATTAATCGTATCTGGTTAATTTATGACTCCCTGCTTTCGATACTTAGTCAGCAAAAGTTGTTGATAGTTACTGGCTGGTTTATTAGGAGAAACCTCTAGGCGATCGACCGACTGAAACCATTGTAGCCATGCTTTTTTTACATCACTGTTAGGCTTATCTGTAGCCGTTCTGTGTTGTTGCTTGTCCCTCAAAAAGTCGATAAAATTACTGACTTCCTGTAAAAGTGGCTCCGGCAATTGTTGCAATTTGGCAATGGTGGTTTCGCGAATCGTCATCAGAATTCCCTCTCCAAAATTTCCCCGTGCTAGTCTTTGACCATTATAGGAGTAGCAACCATAACGGTTCAATTATCTCAGCCTGAGTACCGACGACTGATCTGTATTATTTAAACATTACCAGTCTTTGCCACGGCAGGTGATTGCACAGACTTGGTTGCAGAGGCGTTGGCACACTTGACTGTCTCAGTTTTGGTAGCCGTGACAGTCAGGGTGAGGTAAAGGAGATGCGATTGCCCCTTTTTTGAGGATATTGAGGTAAAACGGTACTAGGTAAGAGGAATTTTAGACAAGGGTTTAGCTAGTTTAGCCTCACAGAGGCAGCATACCCACAGCCTAGATGTTGCTCAAATTTAGAGAAAACGTATCCTACCATCTGTTATGGAACTTCCGCAAATAGTTGTATCTTTAGTACAATCTGGTCAAGTCGTGCTTTTTCTCGGTACAGGAGTAACTTGTGGTTCAATACCAAACAGAGGACAAATCCCCTTCGGAGACAATCTGCGGGATGCATTGGCTGAAAAATTTTTGAATGGTCAGTGCAATCACGAGCCATTGGCATGGGTCACTGAGCTGGCTATTTCAGCAACTGATTTAGGAACAGTTCAGGATTTTATAGCTGATCAATTTCGAGAACTTCAACCAGCAGATTTTCACCTGATTTTACCAACATTCAGATGGCGAGGTATTGTTACAACAAACTTTGACCGATTAGTGGAGACTGCTTATGAAAAAAAACGGAGTCGAGTTCAAGAGTTAGTGCCACTTATATCAAACAATGATAAAATAGATCAGAAAATTCAATCATTAAATAATCTGGCGTTGCTAAAGTTACATGGGTGTATTACTAGAACACAAGATTCTAAATTACCTCTCATTTTAAATACTGACCAATACGGCACTCATAAAGAAGGTCGAGATCGCTTATTTAAGACTTTCTATGAATGGTGTTATGAAAATCCAGTAGTTTTCATAGGAAACAGTTCTGATGATCCAGATTTACGATCAATTATTCTCCAGGTTTTAAAGAATGTAAAAACTAGACCACCCTACTATTTAGTTCAGCCTCACGCTAATAAAATTGAAGAATCTCTTTGGGAATCTAAAGGTATTACACTCCTAAAAGGAAGATTAAAAGACTTCTTGGAATCTCTTGCTCTGGCAATACCGAAAAATTTAAGACCTCTGTCACAAGCACTGCAAATTCAGCATCCCATACAAAAAAAGTTTATCAAAAATGATCCAGTAATTGGTTCAGTCAAAGATTTGTTAATTCACGATGTAGAATATGTACATGATGCTATAGAAACTAAGGAAAGTGAAAGTGATCCTAGACAATTCTATAAAGGATTTGACCTAGGATGGTATCCAATTATTAAAGAACTCGATGTAAGGCGTCGTCTCACAGATACTGTACTGTGCGACGTTATACTGAAACTTGATAGCGATAGACCTACACTTTCTGAACTTTATATAATTAAAGCCGAGGCAGGAGCTGGCAAAACAATATTTTTGAGAAGAGTAGCATGGGAAGCGGCTACTCAGGCTAATGTCATCTGCTTATTTATGAAACCTTTAGGTAATATAAGTTTTGGTGCAATACAAGAGCTTTATCGACTTGTTAATGATCGGATTTTTATTTTTATAGATGCAGCAGCAGATCACGTTTCTTTAATATTAAAGTTACTTGAAGAATCACGCAGTTCTGAAGTTCCGATTACTATAATTGCAGCGGAGCGATCAAACGAATGGAATATGTCATGTGACAGTATTGCTGATTATGTAAATACTGCCTATCAGTTGAAATATCTTAGCGAAACTGAGATTATGAATCTCGTTAATTTATTAGATAAACATGACGCATTAGGTCCTAATCTTCAGGACAAAACTGTTAATGAAAGAGCTAAAGAGTTTGCAGAAAAAGCAGGTAGGCAGCTATTAGTTGCATTGCACGAAGCTACTATGGGACGTCCATTTGAAGAGATAATTTTAGATGAATACAACAATATATATCCTAAACGAGCTCAAAATCTTTACCTTACTGTTTGTCTTCTTAATCGCTTTGGTACTTTAGTTAGAGCTGGTCTTATAGCGAGAGTCTATGGTGTTGTATTTAAAGATTTTAAGGAGGAGTTGTTGACACCTCTTGAATATGTTGTTCAGGTAAAAGGAAATTCTTCCAAAGGTGATTATTATTACACATCTCGACATCCACAAATTGCTCAGATTGTATTTGAAGAGGTTCTTACAGAGGATTCTGATCGCTACAATGAATATATTCGAGTACTTAGATGCCTCAATATTTCTTACGATGTAGATAGAGATTCTTTTCGTAAGCTAATCAATGCCAAAATGCTTGAAAAGATATTTCCATTACCTGAAGATGTCAAAGCTATTTTTGATATTGCTAAAGAAAGTTTTTGCGAAGAGTCTTATCTCTACCAACAAATGGCAAACTATGAAAGGCTCAGACCTGATGGTGATTATCGGTTAGCCGAAGAACTGCTTCATGCAGCTCAAGAAATTGATCCAAGAGATAGTTCAATAGTCCATTCTCGAGCAGAGCTGGCAGTAATGCGGGCACGCAGAACGGAGCGTCCATTAGAGCGGAATAAATTTCGTCGTCAAGCACGCTCACTTTTAGATAGTTTAATGAACAAGCCGCAGTCAGATCGTTATGCTAGAAGCACCTACCTCAAGCTAGCTATTGATGATTTAAAAGATATCCTAAAGGAAGAAAGTACAAATAATCGTGATATAGAGGATGCGATTCGTGACATTGAAAAAATTCTTGAAAGCACAAAGCAAAAATATCCAGAAGATTCTTTTGTTAATAATTTAGAAGCAGCTTTTGCCAACCTCATTGAGGATAATGAGCGAGCTTTAAAAGCTCTCGAAACTGCATTCAATTTGAATCATCGAGATCCTTATATTACAATGCGTTTAGCTAATTTTTATAGAAACAGAAACAACCTAAAATTTGCTAAAGATTGTTTAGAAAAAGCTTTAAATAGTCAGACTTCAAACAAAGAATTATATTACGAATATGCTCAAGTTTTGAGAATGACAGATCCATTAAATATCGATAGCCTTATCTACTACTTCAGAAAGTCTTTTTCTAAATGGGATCAAAATTATTACGCGCAGTTTTGGTATGCTCGCTACTTATTTCAGAGTAATGACTCAGAAAAACTAAATGAGTCAAAAATAATTTTTAGCCATTTGCGAGCTAAGGCTCCCATAAAATATGAACCGCGTATCAAAGTACGTGATTACATAAAAGATAATCGTGGCAACAAGCTTTTTTTAGGGACGATCTCCAGATTAGAGGCAGAGCATGGTTTTGTCATTGTTGATGGGCGAGGAGATAATATTTTCTTTCACAGAAATAACATAGATGATACTACTTGGGCTTCTTTGAAAACTAGCTTGAGGATATCCTTCAATATTGGCTTTACATTTAGTGGTCCTATTGCTGTTGAAATTAAAATTGAATAAATAATTGACTTTAAATTATTTATTTTTTATTGAATAGAAGAGCAAACAATCCGAAAACCACTACTGCTACTCTTTTGACTCGGCACATCTTTATGGCGATTTGCTGAGCGACAATCTTCCATTTTAAGAGAGAAAGAACCGCCACGTAATATTCTAAATCGGTTGTTGCCACCTGTTGCCCAAGAACTTCCATCAGAGGGTGCTTCTTGGTAGTTATCATGCCAATGATCAGAACACCATTCTCTTACGTTACCGTGCATATCATACAGACCAAAAGCATTTGGAGGAAAGGTCATTACATTGGTTGTTTTACCGACGTATTTGCCTTTGATAGTATCTTCATCATATAAACGAATATCTGAGTAGTTTGCTAATTCTGTAGTTAAAGTTTCTCCAAAGTAAAATGGAGTTATAGTACCAGCACGGCAGGCGTATTCCCATTCTGCTTCACTCGGTAAGCGATATTCATGACCTGTAGTCTTAGAAAGTCTATGACAGAACTCCTTTATTTCGTACCAGTTAATATTTTCAACAGGACGATTATCACCTTTAAAGTGGGAGGGGTCAGGATTTAAACTGCAATCGATTTGAGGAAGTAATGCTACCGCTCGCCATTGAGCTTGAATAATTGGATGTTTGCTCATAAAAAATGGCTGAATAATTACTTCATGCTGAGGGATTTCATTTTTATTTTGTTCAATTTCAAAGTTAGATGAACCCATCATAAATTGTTCACCTCGGATAAATACCATATTCAACTTAATGTTTCTGCCCAATTTTTCCGTAAAAAAATTAGCTTTTCTTTTCTGTTGATTAATTATCTTTCCTTGACAATTAACCGTTACTACATTGAAGTTAAAAGTTGAATCAAGTTTAGGTTCAGAATTTCTAGTTTGAGGAGATTCATGCAAACGAAGTGGCGTAGTGGATTGTGGGGAGGATGGCTTATCCGTCTCCTTAATCTGAAGCTTTGCCAACACCTCAAAGGCGAACGCACTTGCATGAAGAGAAGCTTTCTCCTGTCTAACCTGTTCAGGTTCTATGGCATCGTCATTTTTGCCTTCAATCAGATCAGAAATGCCTCGAATCACGATCGCTTGGATATCGGGGTAGGCAAAGGCTGCACTCAGGAAACCGAATCCTTCCATCTCAACAGCGATCGCGTCGTTATAACTCGCCCTCAGAAACTGAAAAATATCCGACTGTCTAGAGGCAATCACCTTTTCACCAGCAGCAATGGGAGCCACGCGAACACAGGGCTGTGGAGAGGGACTGTTGGTTAACCGTTGTAGCCACTCCCCTTTTCTCGCCTCCGCTCTAGCTCTCTGCACCAGCGCATAGGCAGACTTTTCCGCTTTCGGGCGAGTGAAAAACTGCTCTCCTACTTTTCCTGACTCATAGCCGTAAATATCCGTCGCTACCACCACATGACCAATTTCAACGTCTTTGATCCCTCCAGCGATACCTACAAAGAAAAGGATATTGGGCTGGAAATAAGCGATCGCCCGTTCTGCTTCCACTGCTGCACCTGCATTGCCAGCCCCAACCTCGACAATTCCCACTTCCCATTCGTGTCCGTTGGCGATGAATATTCCCCGTTCATAAATTGTTCCTTGGGGATGCATTTCCTCCTGAAGATCGGTCAGATGAGTACGGACAGCCAGATATTCAACAGGAAGAGCAGTCAAGACAACAGCGCTCGGCATGGACTAATAATTCGAGTAATCTGAATATTCACTATTTTGGCGATTTATTCTGGGTTTGCCCAGAGTCAGCGAGAATTTCTTTGGCTGGCAGAGAAAGGGTTTCTCATCCGTCACAATAGATGCAGGGTTTTAGGAACTGGGGAGTCAGCCATGAGCGATAAAGACCAAATTCTGGAAATTTTCTTTAAGGAATATGACAAGCTGAAGTCGGAACAGGCTCAACGGATTGGCTTTCGGGATAACTTGTTATATGTGACGCTGGGTGTGTTTGGCGGGGTTGTCTCTTTTGCCGTTTCCAACCCGTCCAACTATTATGCCCTGCTGGTAATTCCCTGGGTATGTCTGATTCTGGGCTGGACGTATGTGGTCAATGATGAGAAGATTTCAGCGATCGGCAGATACATTCGCTACAAGTTGGTCAATAAGGTCAAGGAACACACGGGCTATGGGGATCTAGAAACCCTCTTTGGTTGGGAGATTGCCCACCGTAGTGATAAGCACCGCAAACGCCGCAAGATTCAGCAATTGATTGTAGATGAAATTACCTTTGTCTTTTCCGGCATAATTGCCCTAAGCGCATTCTGGTTTCTGGTTGCCAAACCCCCTTTAGGTGTGACAATTTTGTCCTGGGTAGAACTTCTACTTTTAATTCTGTTGGGAGTCGAAATGTTTATTTATGCTGACTTGGCAGAGGGGCGTTAACCTTTAATCGGGGTGTACCATACAGCAACGAATGGAAGTTAGGCTATGGCGAAAGTGGAACGGGATGCAGAGCGAGAAGAGCGGATCACAATGGAAATTGTGGTGGATGCTTATGAACCAGAAGAGCAAGCAATGGGCTGGTACTACTACTTGCAGGATACAATGCAGTTTCCCTTCACAGCCGTCTGCATCAGTAAGCGACGCACTTCCCCTGTGAAAGAAAAGGCAACCGTAGAAGTGGTGAGGATGGCACCAGAGGAAGAGTGTGAACAGGAAATGTTTGTTGAGATTGTCTGGGATGACGATAGGCTAGCAGTGCCGTTGATTCAGCTAGAGGCACCAGAGGCAGATGCTACAAACCCAACAGGCGATCGCAGACTGGCATTACTGGGTGAATCAGGGCTATGAGTTTGGGTAAATTACCCAATTTTGGAGTGTGTACGATCGCATTCTGGTATTGATAGTCAACAACTTGATAAACTGCGTTCTTGGATTGATTTAGGATGAATGTCACTGACTTAAGGCTGGTGGGCAATGCCCACCCTACGATAGATAAAGGGTTTTGGTTCTCCCCAAATGCTTATTTCAGTGCTATTCGATTTAGGATGGCATTCTGATCCAGCAACGGATACCGCTGATAGTGATGCTATTGGGGAAAACGTGTGATCGCGTCTCCATGATGATATCCAATTCTGGTATGGCACAATGCCGCTTTGGGGCGTGGATCAGTAGACCATTGGGTGTCATTGGGTAATTTGTTTGTCGATGTCAATATTCTGGAGGAATTGAGCAGCAGCCGTCAGTCAGAATTGGAGGACTTATGGCAGGATTTCAAGGAAATGGGCGAGAGGTTGCCTAGGGTCATCCTACCCCTACCGCTACAATCAAAGCAATCTTGAACAATCTTGGTTGTCAGGAACCCACGCCTAAAGGCGGGGGCTTGAATCAAGCCCATACCTGACCAGCCTAAGTTCTTAGCGAACTACGTTAACGGCAAGTGCCAAACGTCCTACCTTGGGGTGCGTGCCAGCCCTGAGCTGCTAGAATCTCAGCATTAAACAGGTGTATAGGGTTAAGCCAGTGTGTTGAGAAAGTGCCGACTGTTAACATTGGCGAGGCAAACATTACCCCGGAAACGGGAGGGGCATAAGCCCAATCAAGCAACCCTTATGCGTACAGATTAAAAGCACGAGTCTGTAATTGCCCAGACTTTCATGTGAACGCAATACATCGAACGTCAGCAAGTCAATCCAAGGCGGTAGGGGTTTCCATTCAAATATGCAGTCGTGTACACAAGGGAAATGGATACCAACAGCTTCTCAAAGGAAGTCCTGTCGGACTGCTGTTTATGTAAGAGGGCGAATTCCTGCCCATACATAAATGACAGGGGTTTCCATTCGCCCCCTTACCAACCCCAATTTCCGATGATAGCCACTCCCCAACAATCACCCAAAATGAGCTTTGAGGACTATCTCGAATGGGAATCTCAGCAAGAGATTCGCTATGAATATGTCAAGGGTGAAGTCTTTGCCATGACAGGTGGTACGATTCCTCATAACGATATTGCTCTGAATCTCTACAGAGCCTTGTATCCTCATCTACGTTCTAGAGGTTGTCGGGTTAATGTCTCAGATGTGAAGGTGCAAGTGAGTCCGAAGAGCATTTACTACTATCCTGATGTTATCGTCAGTTGCGACCCTGAAGACCTTAACGCTCGCCAGTTTATTCAAAACCCTAAACTTATTGTAGAAGTTCTCTCGCCTGTTACAAGTGCTAAGGATAGAGGGGAAAAATTCACTTACTATCTGACAATTCCCAGTTTGCAAGAGTATATCTTGATTGACTCGGAAACAATCTCTGTCGAACGTTACTCTCGGGGAGAGGGAAGAATGTGGCTTTACTATCCTTACCAGGCGGGAGATACTATCACTTTATCCAGCATTGAATTTGAATTTCCGATTGAATTGCTCTATGAAGGTATCGTCTTTGAAATAGACGAATAAACGCACAGTTGACAGTTTGAATTGACGGTGAAATTAGACTCGAACACGATCAATGAGTTATTTGAACTGCTCAAACCCTTGATGGAAGATGAGCGCAGCCGTCGCTCTTGGTTAATCCTAGCGCTGGGTAATGATGCATCGGTGTTACAGCGCATCACTTGGAGTGGTGCTGTTGCGACGTTCATTCCGGAGATGGTGGAAAAGCTAGCAGACTATGGTGAAATTGCACCGGGTAAACAAGCACTTTGGGCATTGTTGGAGTGTGTGCGATCGCATTCTGGTATCGAGAGTCAGCAACGTATTGATAAACTGCGTTCTCAGATTGATTTAGGATGGGATTCTCAGCGAGTAGCGGATACGTCTGATAGTGATGCTCTCGTGGAAAACGTGCGATCGCGTCTTCATGATGACATCCAATCCTTACATGGCACAATGCCGCTTTGGGGCGTGGATCATTGGGTGCCATTGGGTGATTTGTTTGTGGATGTGAATATTCTGGAGGAGTTGAGCAGTAGTCGTCGGTCAGAATTGCAGGACTTGTGGCAGGATTTCAGAAAGAATCCCGACTATCGTAGTTTAGATCGCATTGGCTTGGGTAAAGAACGGAAACGGGTGTCAGGATTGGAGGTGTTGGCGAAGAATACCAACCTGATGGTAGTGGGTAAACCCGGTTCGGGGAAGACAACCTATTTGCAGCGAGTGGTGACGGAGTGTAATTGGGGAAATTTACAAGCGCACCGGATTCCTGTATTGATTAAACTGCGAGAGTTTGTAGACGATGGGCGAGAGTTTGCCTATTCGCTAAAAGGGTATCTAGAGCAATACTGGCAGTTATCGAATGCCGAAACTCAATTAGTTCTAAAGCAAGGTAGAGCGCTAGTTCTGCTGGATGGATTGGATGAGGTAACGGGGGAGGATGGGAAGAAAATCACCAAGAAAATCAAACAGTTTACTCGTACTTATCCCCAGGTGCAGGTTATTGTAACCTGTCGAATCCCAAGCCAGGAATCGCGATTTGAGCGGTTTGATTATGTGGAGGTAGCGGATTTTAATGAAGCCCAAGTGCGAGCATTTGCGGAACATTGGTTTAAGGCGGTAGTGCGGGATGAGTCGGTGGGATTGGTAAAGGCGCAGGAGTTTTTGGAACAGCTCTTTTTAGAGGAGAATAAGCCGATTCGAGAGTTAGCAATTACGCCGATTTTGCTGAGTTTAACTTGTGCAGTGTTTCACCAGACGGGAAAGTTTTACTCGAAGCGTTCCAAGCTTTATCAGGAAGGGTTGGAGTTGCTGCTGGAAAAGTGGGATAAATCGCGGGAGATTGAGCGGGATGAAATTTATCAGGATTTGTCGGTAAAGCGAAAGCTGGAACTATTGCGCTATTTGGCGGTGAAGAAGTTTGAACAAGAGCAGTATGTGTTGTTTGAGCAGGAGGAGATTGAGGGATATATTGGGGAGTTTTTGGGAATTGGGCTGCGGGATAGTCGGGTAGTTTTGAAGGCGATTGAAGCGCAGCATGGGTTGTTGATTAAGCGCAGTCAGACAGTTTGGTCATTTTCACATCTGACGTTTCAAGAGTATTTAGTTGCCTTAAGCCTAAGTTACAAAGACAAACTTGGGGATGAACTGATAAAACATCTATCTTTAAAAAAATGGGAGCAGGTTATCCTGCTGTTCTCTGAAAAACTATCCCATAGGGATTATTGTGTTTTTATTGATCGACTTCAAGTTACTATTACTCAAACTTTTTCCCATGATGGAAATCTACAAAATTTACTCAAGTGGGCAGATCATAAAGCTGGCAATACTCGTATTAGCCCTTATTCAGAACCAACTCTTCGTGCCTTTTATTTGAGCTTAATGGCAAGCATTAACACAATTGATGAATTAGACCCCCTCCAGATGCTAGAACCCTCCTGGAGACCAAGCTGGTTTTTGCAAGATTTTGGCAATCTTTTATCAAAATTGGATGATGAAATTGAGTTGTCTGTTAATCATTGCTTTGGGACAGGATGGGTCTTAGGGAAGCCTTGGGGTTCTCTAGAGGGTGAACCTGCCTTAGATAACTCTCTCTGCCATGCTCGCGCTCATGCTTCCTTAGACGGGCGAGCTGTACTTTTAGACAAGGAGAAATTTGAGTTGTTTAGTAGCATGGATGATGTCAATTATGATGCAATCGATAAACCTTTGTCTGAGGCTATCGAGTTTTGTCAGAAAAATAATTTTAAAGACTTAGGAGTTGAACTATGCCAACTCTATGATCAACTTAATCAATGGACTGACTGGAACCAGGAAGAATATCATGAATGGTATGTTAATAACATTGAAGAATGGGCAGAAAAGCTAAGATGTATTTCAATTCAATATCGCAATGTAGATTATCTGTGGCAGATGGAAGAGCAAGATTGGTCTAGATTATATGTATATATTTATATCAATAAAGTTTTACTATACTGCATTGAAAACAATCCGGAAAAGTGCAATGATATAATTTCATCTATTAAGAATAATATTTTGCTGCCATACTCAGAGATTTGAGTAACTTGTAGGTTGGGTTGACGAAGGAAACCCAACTGCTCAGTTTTAGAAGCTGGATTTTGCTCCAATCAAGGTCATCAACACATATACAATGTAGTAGTTTTCTTGCATAGGAGTAGTAACTGTGACTGTTCAACTATCCCAGCCAGACTTCAACCGACTCACCCGTATTGTTCAGAATTTACCCGACTTTGCCAATGTACGCGATCGCATACGTTTAGTTGCAGGGGCGTTAGATAAGTTTACCCCAAATTGCGTGATGGCTGGGATTACTCGAAGCAGAGCGCGATCGCTACAATAAAGATAATTTTCAATTATCCCTGTACTCTATGACTCGTCAGGAACTGGAACATCAGCTTCTTCGCCTATCCCCTGCTGACAAAGCAGACATCATTCAGAGTCTGACCAAAACCCTGAGAACGGGCGGAAAAGGAATCAGCAAAACTCCTGGTATTTGTGGTGGAGAAGCCTGTATTGCCGGAACCCGAATTGCCGTTTGGTTATTAGTTGAAGCCCAACAGATTGGTATCAGTGAAGCCCAACTTCTACAAGACTATCCTCACATCAGTGCGGCTGATCTGGTCAATGCTTGGGCGTATGCAGATGCTCATCCCGAAGAAATTGCAGCAGTGATTCGCGCCAATAATGAGGTTGCCTAGGCTCATCCTCCCCCTACTGCTACAATCAAAGCAAGCTTAAACAATACATTACCGCCAATGCAAATTATCCTAGAAGTCCCCGATCGCCTGGGTGAAAAACTGCAACAATTGGGCGATCGCCTCCCAGAAGCCCTTGATCGCGCAATTGAGGAACTTACCCCCCCAGAAACCATCTGCTACCAAGACGAACTCCAGATCATCGAACTGCTTGCTAGTCAACCCAGTCCAGAAGTTATCCTTGCCATCCGCCCCACGCCTGCTTTACAAACCCGCATGAGCGAACTGCTCGATCGCAATAAATCGGGTACACTCTCGCGCTCGGAAGAAGCCGAACTTGATCGATACTTGCTTCTAGAACATTGGGTGCGTTTAGCAAAAGCTCATGCTTATAAACACTTACAAACAGCAGCATGAGTTATGTATCAGCAACTCTGCGTCGGCTAGTGACTCAACGCGCCGGAGAGCAATGCGAGTATTGCCGATTTCCCCAAACAGCTTCACTTTTCGCCTTTGAAATGGAACATATCATTGCCGAAAAACATGATGGCATCACTGAAGCTGAAAACCTAGCTTTATCTTGTCCTTACTGCAACCGCTTCAAAGGAACTGACCTCGGTTCACTCGACCCTGAGACACAACAGCTAACCCCCTTTTTTAATCCCCGTCTCCAGAAATGGTCAGACCACTTCCGGCTAGATGGAGGAACGATCATTCCACTAACTGCCCAAGGGCGCGTAACCGCTAAAATTCTACAATTTAACCTTCCAGAACGCATCCTCGAACGCGAGCAACTCATTATGAACGGAGAATATCCACCACCTCATCCACAAACAACATAATGGCTCTTTTCCCTGGCAGTAGAGGCAGATGCACCAACCCAACAGGCGATCGCAGATTGGCATTACTGGGTGAATCAAGGCTATGAGTTTGGGTAAATTAAATTGATAAAGATACTCCAATAAGCAAGGCAAAAAATCTCAAGACGGCTAGCCGTGCGGACGCGATCGCATACGCTTAGTTACAGGGGGTTTAGATAAGTTTACCCCAAGTTGCGTGATGGCTGGGATTACTGGAAGCAGAGCGCGATCGCTACAATAAAGATAATTTTCAATCATCCCTGTACTCTATGACTCGTCAGGAACTGGAACATCAGCTTCTTCGCCTATCCTCTGCTGACAAAGCAGACATCATTCAGAGTCTGACCAAAACCCTGAGAACGGGCGGAAAAGGAATCAGTAAAACTCCTGGTATTTGTGGTGGAGAAGCCTGTATTGCCGGAACCCGAATTGCCATTTGGTTATTAGTTGAAGCCCAACAGCTTGGCGTCAGTGAAGCCCAACTTCTACAAGACTATCCTCATATCAGTGCAGCTGATCTGGTCAATGCTTGGGCGTATGCTGATGGTCATCCCGAAGAAATTGCAGCAGCGATTCGCGCCAATAATGAGGTTGTTTAGCCAATGGCACGTTTGTATGCTGATGAGCAGTTTCCACGGGACGTTAGTGAACAGCTTCGGACAATGGGACATGATGTCTTGACTGTGCAGGAAGCGGGAAATGCTAACCTAGGAATTCCTGATGAAGAGGTATTAGGCTTTGCTGTCAGCAATAATCGGATAGTTATCACCCTCAATCGCCAGGATTTTAGGGTCTTCCGTAGTTAGTGTGCTAAATTGTTAGTTTAATTTGCCCAAATATTGAACAGCAATAGCTTTAACTATTTCTACCCGGATTTCAAGAGAGTTTTGAGGCGATGAAAAGCTACAGTCCTTGCTTGGCAAGCTTTCTAGCTCATTGAATCTGATAGTTTAGCACACTAAGTCCGGAAGAACCAGATTTGCCAGAGTTTGGCAGTCCCCTTGTCCTCAAGAGTAAGCCAATGCGGAGAGACGATCGCGTAGCCATCATTCAGCATCCAGGTGGACATCTGAAGAAAATCTCGATGCAGAATAACTTTATCGCCTATGCTGATGCCAATGTGGTGCAATACACGACGAGTACTCTACCGGGTTCTTCCGGTTCACCTGTGTTTGATGATGAATTTAAAGTAGTGGCGATACATCACAGTGGCGGGATGTTGGTTGAACCAGGAACGCAGCAACGTTATTTACGCAATGCAGGTACGAGTATGATTGCTGTGTTGAAGGATATGCAAGCGAATGCACCGGAAATTTATGCTCGTTTACAGGGGTAGTTGAGCGATGGCAATCA
This sequence comes from Coleofasciculus sp. C1-SOL-03, assembly GCF_040220555.1. Classification (NCBI taxonomy): domain Bacteria; kingdom Bacillati; phylum Cyanobacteriota; class Cyanophyceae; order Coleofasciculales; family Coleofasciculaceae; genus Coleofasciculus; species Coleofasciculus sp. C1-SOL-03. The sequence continues at coordinate 42,862 of NZ_JAVJUO010000227.1, read as the reverse complement.
GTATCGATAGCATCCAAAAATTATTGCTCTTTCTAAGACCTTATATGAAGGATAAGTTATAAAAATGACCTCTATTCAAATCTCTGGTTTACGCGAAGATTTAGAGACAATAGAGCTATTAAGCACAGAGATTTTTCAAGAAAACGAAATTTCAGAAAAAACTAAAATTTCTGAATTTCGTGCAGATAGCATTGAAGTAGATCAAATACTACCTGTACTTACAGTTACTTTTAGTGGAGTGAGTGTACTTATTGGAGTAATCAACCTCGTCATCGCGTCGGTCTACGATCAAGCACTTCTAAGGCAGATTGCGTCTCTCGAAGATTGAAGGCGAGTAACTGCTCAAAAAGCTGAAGACCAACCTCACGATATAAGGGCTGGCGATGTAATTGGATGGCAATCGTGGTTAAACTTTCTGCAATAAATGCAGTCGCTCTGGCTGGATTGGTGAGTTCTAAACCAATCCTAGTCAGGCTCTGACAAACTTCAGCCACGATTTCTGGATGGTTATCTACAAGTTCCTCAACTTCAATAATTTCAATCAAATCATTAGCGGCTTCTACGAGTACCCCTTGGTTCTTGCAGACTGCTTGAATGATTTTCAACATTCCCTTGTCTAAGTTAAAGTGGTCTCGACTCCAGCGGAAGACGCTTGCTACAGCATGTTGAATAGAAGTGGTAGAAGAGAAAGCAAGGGTGGAAAGAATTTCTGCCGCTCGCTTTCGACATTTTCTTTGAATCCATAAATGACTTGCTGCGTAAGCCAGTCCGCAGAGAATTGCTTCATTGTCTTGATTAGCAAGATGGTGATGGATTTGCTCAACCGACCATTCATCCTGATACTGAAGATACTGAACTAGCAACAGTTCTCCATACGCTTGCTGAGAAAAGTTTGAGTGGTTAGCCCTGAGCATTTCCAGCCAGCCTTGTACAGTTTCTTTGGGTTCAAACCAACCAGTCGTGCGTGAGATAAAGTAAAGTGACCAGGCATATTGAAGAACTTCTGGGCAGTTATGAATAACCTGGTCAAAGAGTTCAGTTGCCTGAGTGCGATCGCCATTCAATAGTGGCGGCATCCGCGTCAATATATCGACCCATACGGCTGGATGAGGTTCTACACCTAATTGTGATCTAATAAATTTTGCCCAACCTTCTAAATCCGGAGGGCTTTGTCTGAGATATCCCTCGGCGATCACTCGTACAATATTATCTCTACCACCAGGGAGAAAATGGCAGCCTCCTAAGCCAAACAGGATAGGTGATTTTAGATCAGAATGGCAATCCTCGTTACTCTGGTAATGCTCTAACTCCGGTTTGGTTTGAGTAGATAGCCAACTTTCCATAAGAACTAAGATTTGTGTTGGAAGCCCTTGATTACGTTCAGCCACTTTTTCTAAAGCATCGGCAGCATCTTCACGAAACTCCTCTGAGGTGAAGCCGCGCTGGTCGAGATTTTCGACAATTTGAATTAGATTGCTAGATAAAAAATCTATTTCTGCAAGGTTAACCAGTGCCTTGCCTGCATATCTTTCGTGGCGCTGTGGCTTAAGTTGGGGAAGAAGCCCTAGACAGCGATCAGGATCATTTTTGACAAGTTTACCAAATTCGTGGGATTGTTGCTCTACACCCCCAGCCCGTGAAAGATCTTTGCTCCATCTTCGCAGAGGATGATCCCACCCTGTTTCATCAGAAAGCTCATCAAATAAGCTTAAGAGATGCTCATCTTTTGCACGAGCCATTTCTTCCTTGGTCATGCGTGGTCCGACAATTTGAGCTTCTGTCACAGTTGGGTATCGATCTTGAGCAAATTCCCCCGGAAAAGCACGAATTTCTTCATCTCTTAAGCGTTTACCTTCTGTACTGAGACACTCATCAGGAAATGCGAGTAAGAGCTGGAGCCGATGCTGGCGGTTGTATTGCGAAAAGTGGAATCGAGCCTCGGAATTCCAACTCTCTCTCGGATGGTAGTAATCAAATTTGCGAATGGCATCCTCGATTTTTACCCTTTCATTAGGTGATAGGTGTGGACAAACGGAGGAAATGAGACGTTTGGTTTCATCATGGTGATGCCCTTTTATACTGTCGCCAAGACATAAACGCCTTTGATCGCCCAAAAGATAATCTAAGATCGTTTGTGGTTCCTGACTCGATATCTTCTCCAATCCACGAGCAAGCAACCTGTGAACTAGAAGTAAATCTGATTGTAGGTTTTGCGCTACCAATGCCAAGAAGCTTTGCCTGTGATGCTCAGCTAGGTTGAAAATAGCTTCCAATAGCGCTTCAATAATTGCTCCATGATGACGACCCAGCCTAATCATTGAGTGATCCTCACGATAGCTTGTGCTACTCAAACGAGTGTCTCTTGCAATCTGGTCAACCAGATCGGTAAACCATGTCCAGATTGCATCTAAAAAAGTCTTTGGATTTACCTGTGCAAATTTCTCAATTTCATAAAAACTACCCTCCAATAACCGTTGTAGAGGTTTTCTGGGATCGTGCCAGTAATCATGTGCATACCACTCTGCTTCGTCAGCATCGGGTGGCAACTCTGGAGGCGACACCTGACTAGCTTTAACTGCCTGGGTTAACAGATAGTCCAAATGACCACGAATAACTCTCGCACCGTAGTCCGGTAAAGTCTCAGTGATTCTTTCAGCGATCACCCTAACATCATGCCATTCAAAATTGGAACGCCGAATAATTTGTTCTGTGAGCCAAACTCTTTGGGGAGTCCATTGACTGATACTCCAAATTAAGCGAATGCTCAAAAAATCGTAGGTTGCGTCGTTAAGCCAGTATTCTTCTAGCAGGCCCCAGACATCTTCAGATGCAAAACTGGTAGCTGTGGTTAGCAGTGAAGAACAATAGACAGCCTTTTCTGCTGGTTTCTCTAACCACTGGGTAAATTCAGGGCGATCGCGCAAACGCCTGAACCAGCCCGGACTCCCAATCATTGCATCTAGAACTTTGATTCCCTCTGTTTCTGAGTTGAGTAGAGGGATGAGTAATCCAGCCTCAACTGAATCGGGATTAGGTTGCGCTCCTACAAATTCAATTAGCAGATTGCGAATGTGAGGTCTTACCTGTTGTTGGGAGGTTTGCAACAGAGTTGTTAATTGCTTCTGATATTGCTGAGTAGCTGTGCCACGAACATAGTTCAGGCTCCTTAGCAAAATAGGTCTTACAAAAAGACCATCCTGTCGTTCTAAAACGAGTTCGGTCAGGGATTGTGACCCACGGGCAAAAGCACGGGCAAGGGTATGGTCATAGTAGGTTTGGTGACGGAAGCCGATGGTCGCATTCTCTGGATTGGTCATTAATAGTCCAGCTCGCTCCAACGCCTGCCAAATTTCTGGAGATGTGTCGGTGATCGCATCTGATACCCATAAAACTTCTTCTTCCGTCATGCGATCAGCAAGCTTTTCCAAAAACGCTACGCATTTTTCAGCTTCTGGTTGTTTCTTCACCCGTTCTTGCCAGAGGCGGTCTAATAGTTTTTGGGAAGACGTAAAAACATCTCCCGGTTGGGCAACATCGAGAAAAACATTCAGGTGGAGTGGATTTTGTAATAACTCTCGGAGAGGTTCCCCCATGGTTGCGGGTTGATGTCCCGATGCTTCCAAAATTGGGGCAATACTCTCCCAAGCAGGAAGACTCAACTCCAATTTATCGATTTCTTCAAGCCGAGCAAATTGAGAACCATAGCGAAATTCAAATTCCCGACAGGTGGCAACGATATGAACATTTTCACTGCCAGATAATCTCTGAATTAGAGATAGAAGCAGGTTCAATCGCTGGGATTTGCGATCCAGTAGCTCCGAGACAGCATCTAGCTGATCAATCAAAACAACTATAGGCTCTTTGCTGGCAATTGCATAAATGGCATCGTTGGGACGCAACTCAAGATGCAGGTCATGCTGTAACTTTTCAATTGTGTCGATTGCTCCATTCAACTGGTCGGCCTTAATCGCAAAAATGGCAAAACCTTGCCTGACCAGTTCATTTCCCAAGGTTGCCATCAGTGCTGATTTACCCGACCCAGGAGTACCTAGAACAATTGTTGTGGACGATTCTTCTGTTTTGATGCGCTTCAGCAATTCATCTCGCTCAGGACGTTCAATCTGCTGATTATTACTCAATGTGCGCCGCCAACTCAGCAACCCTTTGGAGGCGTTTTCCAGATTTCGTTTGAGCTTGGCGTACTGATCCGGACTTAGACCCAGAGAGGAACTAGCCTCTAATTTTGCCAGTATTTCAAAGGCAAACGCACTTGCATGTTGAGCTGCGACTATTCTTGGTTGGGCTAGGTCGATTGTGACATCTTGATCGAGTATGTGGGTAATGCCTCGAATAATCAGAGCATTGGTTTCAGCATTGGCGTGAACTGCTTTGAGGATACCATAACCTGTGACATCGACTGCCAAGGCGTCCCCATAGTTTGATTGCAAAAGCTGGTAAATCTTAGAGTGACTGGAAGTAATTTCCTTTTCACCAGCCGCGATCACTCCTACAACGGCTTTGGGTGTCCAGTTTGGCTGCTTGCCTTGAATGCGCTCAACCCAATCGTCTCCTCTAGCTGTTGCTTTTGCTCGCTGTTTCAATCTGTAACTGGCTAACCCAATTTTGGGTCTTGTCAAAAAGCCAGATTCCGTTTCTGTGCCAGACTCGTACCCATACACCTCGATCGCAGCGACAATATCTGTCGTAGCTACATCTTTTTTGAGTCCAGTTGCTACACCAACCGACAAGACTACTTGGGGTTCCCAGTAAGTGATCGCCCGTTCTGTTTCCGTTGCTGCATCCGAATTTCCTGCACTGACTTCAGCAATCGCTACTTCCCAGGTTTTTCCATTTGCAGAAAATTGCCCTAACTCATAGACTGTACCTTGCGAATGTGTTTTTTCTTCAAGGTGCGTTAAATGAGTACGAACAGCACGGTACTCATCAGGATGAGATGTCAGGATGACTGCGCGAGGCATTCGCAAGTACCTTTGTATTAGTAGCTATCACCCTATTGTGACAAGACTCAAGAAATTTGCCTAGTTGGACTCAAAATTAAGTGATGGATTCCTTTCCGTCACAATAGATGCAGGGTTTTAGGAACTGGGGAGTCAGTCATGAGCGATAAAGACCAAATTCTGGAAATTTTCTTTAAGGAATATGACAAGCTGAAGTCGGAGCAGGCTCAACGGATTGGCTTTCGGGATAACTTGTTATATGTGACGCTGGGTGTGTTTGGCGGGGTTGTCTCCTTTGCCGTTTCCAACCCGTCCAACTATTATGCCCTGCTCGTGATTCCCTGGGTATGCCTGATTCTGGGCTGGACGTATGTGGTTAATGATGAGAAGATTTCAGCGATCGGCAGATATATTCGCTACAAGCTGGTCAATAAGGTCAAGGAACACACGGGCTATGGGGATCTAGAAACCCTCTTTGGTTGGGAGATTGCCCACCGTAGTGATAAGCACCGCAAACGCCGCAAGATTCAGCAATTAATTGTGGATGAGATTACGTTTGTCTTTTCCGGCATAATTGCTCTAAGCGCATTCTGGTTTCTGGTTGCCAAACCTCCTTTAGGGGTGACAATTTTGTCCTGGGTAGAACTTCTACTTTTAATCCTGTTGGGAGTCGAGATGTTTATTTATGCTGACTTGGCAGAGGGGCGTTAACCTTTAATCGGGGTGTACCATACAGCAACGAAGGAAAGTTAGGCTATGGCGAAAGTGGAACGGGATGCAGAACGAGAAGAGCGGATCAAAATGGAAATTGATAAAGATACTCCAACAAGCAAGGCACAAAATCTCAAGACTCCCGCTAGCCGTGCGGACGCGATCGCTCTTACAGACTACCCCAGTGAGTAAGTTATAGTTTACCTATGGGGATTACGTTGGTAAAAGGTTAATTTGACGGTGAAATTAGACAGTTACACTATCAATGAGTTGATCGAACTGCTCCAACCATTGATGGAAGATGAGCGAAGCCGTCGTTCCATCCTAATCCGAGCGCTGGGTAATGATGCACCTGTGTTGCAGCGCATAACTTGGAGTGGCGCTGTTGCGACTTTCATCACGGAGATGGTGTGTATGCTAGCAAACCACGGCGAAGTTGAACCGGGTAAACAAGCACTTTGGGCATTGTTGGAATATGTGCGATCGCAAAGGGGTCTTGATGTACAACAACGTATTGACAACCTGCGTCCTCGAATTGCTTTGGGTGTCAAGTCAATGGACGATATGTTAGCTATCGATATTAATTTTATTTCATTTATTCGTTTGTGTTTGGATACTGCCGAAAAGAGACAGAATGCTGGAAAACTTTCAGAAGAACAACAAACCACTATTAATATATTAAAGGATAAGGTGCAACCTCTGATAACCATGAGCGACCAGTTATCTGAAATGGCAAATAAAGCACAAGTATTTCTTAGAGAAACAAGACAAATCCTAGAAACTGAGATAGAAGAGTTACGTTCGCAAGGAAGTAACAATATACTACAAATAGAGCAGCTTAAAACCGATAAAGCTGAACTTGAACAAAAGATAAGACCTCTAGAGGAGCAACTTCAAGTTTTGAGACAGTTTGAACAAGACTTAAAAACTGGCAAAGACGCCGCAAAATGGCTGGACAAGAATCGAGCCGCCCTGGCGAAAAGAGCAGGTAATGTTGCCTTAGATGAATACAAAGATCTAAAAATAGCTTTTTCATCTGAGCAGATAGATGATTTCTATTGGGAAATTGAAAAGTATCTAGAACGTATATCTTGGTGTTTAACTTGGGGAAAATACGATCTTATAGAGGAACCTGATCTCCAAACTTTACCTGCCTATGCTTATCAAATGTCCTTCATTTATATCAGAGACCAAAGAATTCCTGACTCTATGTATAGCCAAGCAGTTACCGAGCTAAAAGCTTGTATAAGCTATCTCATAGAAAGATTATCGTGAGCGAACTAAGATCTATTCCTAAGAGATCTTTCTTTGGCAGTTTCGGAGAGCTTTTTCAAGAGCTTGTTTTTCTAGCAAGTTTTGAGCCGCTTGATCGGCAAGCTCACCATATTGTTGATTGACACGCTGAACCGCTTCATTTAGAGTGACTCCTTGGTCTAGAAGACTAGTTAAAGAATCTTGGAATCTTTGATAGGCAGGTGACATATCAAAAAACTTAGTTTAAGGATTACGTGCTTCGTATACGCTTTACCGGAATTATTCTTAGAGTCCGGAATTCTATTAGGAAAAGAAAATTAAACAAAAGTGGCATGATTGTAGTAAGGCTAACCGATGCTTGGTTGCAGAGGCGTTGGAAGGCAGACCCAAAGCGGATGTAATCTTGGCTCAGCTAGACTTAGACGGTTCCTTGATCGGGGTTTCGTATAGAAAAATTACGTCATCGCCAGTCGGGAACCGGGTGAACAGACAGACTACGCCTTCAATTACCAACTGGATATTAACGGTCACAAGTACGGAATACAGACGGCTCAGGCGTTACCGGAGGTGCATCTTACACGAATCCTGAATTAGACTATACAGTTGTATCCCTAAAACATTTGCCTGACTTTGGCAGTCTCCTTATTCTCAATAGTAGGCAAATGCGGAGAGGCGATCGCGTGGCAATTATTCAGCATTCAGGCGGACACCTGAAGAAAATCTCGATAAGGATAGTTAGGCAATGGCAATAAGTAACGATAGCCTTGAAAAATTATTGCCTCTACTCAGACCCTATTTACGGGATGAGAATGAGCGTCGAGCCTATTTGATCAGGGCGTTAGGCATGGATACACCTGTGTTGAATCGCCTGGTTTTAAATACACCTGTGGATTCTTTCATCACTAGCATGGTGACAGAACTGGTAGACTTCGGCGAAATATCCCCAGGTCAACCAGCACTTTGCGCCTTGTTGGAAGTGATTCGTGAAGATGTGGGCGTAAACAATAAGGCAAAAATAGATAAACTACTTCAACAACTGCGAGAGGAGTTAACTGAGACACCCGTTGCTCAAGAATCCGTATCATCAAAACAAGACGCTCAAAATTTGCAGTGCGCTGTTATCCTCACGGCTATTCCCATTGAATATAGAGCTGTTCGCGCTCACTTGACAAATCTAGAGGAAGAGATACACCCTGAAGGCACTATCTATGAACGAGGAAACTTCTTATCCAACGGTCAATCCTGGCAAATAGGAATTGTTGAAATCGGGGCAGGTAATGCTGAGGCGGCGGTAGAAACGAAGCGAGCCATTGATTACTTTAAGCCGACTGTTGTACTCTTTGTTGGTGTAGCAGGTGGAATCAAAGATGTTGTCCTTGGTGATGTGGTAGCAGCGACAAAAGTTTATGGGTACGAGTCCGGAAAAGTTGTCGAGGAAACGTTCCAACCTAGACCCAATACTAGCCTCGTAAGTTATCGTTTAGAACAGAGAGCTAAGGCTGAAGTTAGGAAAGAAGAGTGGTTAAACAGGATTGGAGAATCGATGCCAACACCAAAACCTCGCGCTTTCACGGGAGCCATAGCTGCAGGGGACAAAGTGGTGGCTTCAACGAAGTCTGATCTGTATCAGCTTCTGCGGACAAATTATGGTGATGCGCTAGCGGTAGAAATGGAAAGTCATGGTTTTCTCAAGGCGGTTCGTGCTAATCCAGAAATCAATGCATTAATTATCCGTGGTATCTCTGATCTCATTGATGGTAAAAGCAATGCTGATGCGGCTGGCTCTCAGGAGAAAGCGGCACAACACGCTAGTGCTTTTGCATTTGAAATCTTGGCAAAACTGTTAGGTGATGGCAATCAGTAGCAATATAATTCAAAAATTATTGCCTCTACTTAGACCCTATTTAAGGGATAAGAATGAGCGTCGAGCCTATTTGATCAGGGCGTTAGGCACGAATACACCTGTGTTGAACCGTCTGGTTTGGGATGTATCTGTGGATGTTTTCATCACAGATATGGTTGAAAAACTAGGAGAATTCGGTGAAATTCACCCTGGTCAACCTGCGCTTTGTGCTTTGTTGAACGTGATTCGTGAAGAGGTGAATGGAAATAGAAAGTTAGATATAGACGAATTGCTACTTCAGGTTAATCAAGAACTGAAAACACCAACACCAAATTTTGTCTGGAAAGGTGTACAGACTCTCAAGGGACATTCAGAGTTAGTTCGCTCTGTGGCAATTAGTCCTAATGGTCAGATACTTGCTAGTAGTAGTAATGATCAAACGATCAAGCTGTGGAATTTGCCAACTGGCAAACTCCTTTACACCCTGGCGGGACACTCCAGTATGGTTACATCTGTTGCCTTCAGTCCGGATGGGAAAACCCTGGCTAGTGCCAGTAACTTGGCAGTTGGAGACGGTAACATCAAATTGTGGAATGTCGAGACAGGAACGCTACAGCAAACACTTGACAAAGGATTGCTCAATTTACGTGTTAGCTGCGTCACCTTTAGCCCAGACGGAAACACTCTGGCTAGCGGAAACATTGATGCCACGATTAAACTATGGCAATTGAACAGTGGCAGATTGGATAATACTCTCAAAGGACATGGGTGGGATGTCAATTCAGTTGCCTTTAGCCGTAATGGTAAAATCCTGGTGAGTGGAGGTTTGGATGGTGCCATCAAGATATGGAATTGGCGTACAGGGGAATTACTACACACCCTGAATCGACCCTCACCGTCAGATATAATTGGTTCCTTGGTATCTTGGTTTGATTCTTCTGTTGGGGTAATTTGGTCTGTGGCTATCAGTCCTGATGGACAAATGATTGCGAGTGGTGGTTCCGAGCAACCCATCATGTTATGGAATTCTGAGACGGGAAAATTGGTGCGTATTCTGACGGGACATTCAGGAAAAGTTTATTCGGTTACATTTAGCCCCAACGGGAAGTTACTTGCCAGTGGTGGTGATGACAATACGCTGAGAATTTGGAATTATCAGACAGGTGAACTACTTCAAACCTTAGAGCATTTAAGCCCAGTTTATTGTGTTACTTTCAGTCCTGATGGACAGACATTAGTCAGTGGTAGTGCAGATAGTACTATTAAGCTTTGGCGCATACATGGTAGTTAGGTGATGGCAATAAATAGGGGAAAATTAAATTATGCAGAACTCGTGCAAACAATCCTTAAGGCGCACTTCGCCCAACTTCAAGATGACGAAACTGAAGTACAGTTAATTCTTGATAGAGAACGCCATCATTACTTACTAATGCTCGTGGGTTGGCACAACCAACGACGAGAATATGGCAGCCTAATTCATATTGATATCAAGGATAACAAAATTTGGATTCAGAGTGATGGAACAGAAGTAGGAGTCGCCAACGAATTAGTTGAGGCTGGAGTGCCACAACAGGATATTGTTTTAGCGTTTAAATCTCCCTTCAAGCGACAATTTACTGACTATGCTGTTTGTTAACCGCAATGAACGCACCCAAACGCCTACTGACTATAGCATTGTCCTGGAAAATCAAACGATGAATCATCAGACGCGATCGCGACTTAGAATGATCAGCCTTAACAGACAAAGCTTGCAGTACCTTCATAGCCTCATCTAGCATGGGTTCTGGCAACTGTTCTAGCTCAATGACGCGATCGCGCACTCTGCTTCTCCTTGCTGCTGCTGGTTGCTCATGGATAATGCGATCGCTTACTAATATTACCTAAAATTGATAGTGAACCAGTACAATGAATTATCTTTACATCTCAAATCAGCGTGCCAATAAAGTAAATGGAACCTCTACCCAATAGCTGGGCAGATATTCAGCCTGATATCATATATCAAACAGCTAATGGGCTGCTCGTATCTTTTAGTCAAGCTCAAATACAACTCGGAATCAAATATGACCAAAATAACAAACATTTAAAAGCCATTGAAAGAGGAATCGTTGCCTCTCGCGGTAATATTGGTCTTGTTCCTTCTGAAGTAGAGAGTTACGATCTAAAATCAAAGGTACTAGGAAAAGGAGGCGATCGCCGTTTTCATGGAAAAATAATTGAGGGAGTCTTACACTTCTCCGGTTTTGTGACAAAACATTAATTATCAATAAACTATGACGAGAATTGAGTTAAAAAATCATCCTGTTTGGCAAGATTTAACTGAAGTATTAGAAGATCTAGATACCAAGGTTCTTGTGACAGAACATCTGGAGTCATGTAACTATAAAATCTGTGGTTACTGGGACGAACAAGATGCATTTTATGAAGAGATTACCTTACCCCGTTCCTTGTCTGCTGAGTTAGTCGGCACTTCCATTGGTATTACAGACAGAAATCGTTGGATTAAACTTAAATTTATTCTCAAGGCTGACCGAATAGTTCACGAAGATGGGTCGAATTCTAATAGTAAACAAAATCTTGGCGAACTAACCATCATTTATGATGAAAATCTGCAATTCATTGATGAAACTTGGCAGATAAACATCGACTCGCCTGCGATTGTTGCCAAACATCTTACCGATATGCCCCTTGACTAATCGCGTTTCAAAGCTCGTGCCTTTAATAAAATCATCAGATGGTCTAATTGCTCGTAAACATCTAACTCCGCTAATTCCATTGAGCTAATTGTTGCAGAGCGATTTTTGGCTAATAAAAATTCCAACTGAGCTTGAGCTTTGGGCGAAACTTTAAAAGCAATAATTTCTTCAGGAGTTGGGTGCTTAATTAAAAAATCAATTACTTCTTGGTAAACGGCAGGAATATCTATAACTCCTGTTTTCACTATTGGCTCAGATGTTGTTTGGAGATTAACAACATCTAACAATTGCAAAAGCAATTCGGGTAAGCGATTTTGTAGAGGTTTTAAACGTTGAGCTAGTTCATCAGAAATTTGAATCGTTAATTCTGCCATTGCGATCGATCATTAGTGCTATCCGGCTGGTCTAGTATCACAATTATAGCTTTACTACCCTGGCAATTTCTCAACTACAAGATTTCCCCTTTTGTAGAGACGTTCCGCCGGAACGTCTCTACCAACTGGTTTTCAAACCTCATCCGGATCAATGCCCATTTCTCGTAGGCGTTCAGCTAGTTGTTCGGCTCGTTGTTGAGCTTGTTCAGCCTGCTGTTGAGCTTGTTCAGCTTCCTGTTGAGCTTGCGCCGCCTCTTCTTCAGGAGTAAGTAACAACTCTCCCGCTAATGTCGCCCAACGTAGCCAGGTTGTTTGAATATCTTTATAGGAACCTTGCCAACGCACTAAGGCTAAACCTAATATTTGGCTGACAAATCGCCCTTGTTCATCCAAATTCAGGGGTTGATACACGCCACCTTGTAAACTAAATCCCGCCCAATCTTCTGAATCAAAGGGATTGTACCAAAAATATTCCGGAACTCTCACCTTATCTTGGTAAATTTGTTTCTTTTCGGTTTTATCTTTGGTGGCTGTACTATTAGAAATTAATTCAATAATAACATCCGGTGCTTTACCTTCATCCCACACAACCCAGCTAAGTCGTTCACCTTTGGGAACTCCCAACACGACAAAGACATCAGGACCGCGAAAGTCTTGGTTTTTGATTTGAGCCGCACTGAAATAAAGGAACATATTACCGCCAACATAGCCATCCTCTCGTTGAGCTAACCACGCGACGAGAGTATCCCTAAGCATTTGCATTTGCAGAAAATGTCGCTGAGTTTCCATGGGAATATCATCTTCACAGGGTAAGTCATACTGGGTTGGCGGTAGAGCTAAATCAACAGGAGCCGATTCAATCGTAGTTTGAGACATGGTTTTTCTTAGATTGCGCCTATTTTCTTAACTGTAACGCCTGTGATCAGACTATTTGAGAGATTGAGGAGAAAACCTATTCAGATTGGGTTGTGTTTTTGTACAAGTTGTGTTATAAAGATAGCCCCGACATCCGCCCGAAGCCCGGAGTTCAAACTCCGGGCTAATAGCTCAAGTCCACTAAAGTGGACTAATATAGCAGTCTGCTGAATAAGCTCGCCCGGAGTTCAAACTCCGGGCTAATAGCTCAAGTCCACTAAAGTGGACTAATATAGCATTTTCATTTGGGTCGTAAACACAGGAACCTGGTAAAAAGGCAATAGGCAATAGGCAATAGGCAATAGGGGAAAGAGAGAGGGAGTTTTTTTGAAAGCAAAGAAAAGACAATCTAGATGCACATTTCATTTGAAAACGCTATATAGCAGTACCATCGTTTCAGGTGTTTTTATCGGACATGATATAAATACTCCCGTTATAATTTATATCAATTCCGTTTAAATGCTCATCCTTGCAGTACGACAGTACAAGGGTTTGAGGCTATTTTTATAATGACTACCTAAACGGAAGTGATATTAGTCCGCGTAGGCGGACTTTGTTTGTGTAGCAGCGATTTCAATCGCCGTGGCTTGTTGAGTTTCTTGCTGATAAAATACTCAAACGCACCGTATCTCCATCCTTTAACGGCGCATCACTGCGAACCACAAACCGTTCCCCTGGCTTTAAACCGGATACAATAGCCACTCTACCCTTAGCGCGATCGCTAATTTCTACTTGACGTGCCTTAACTTTAGATTCACCCCCATTTTCAACCACGACAAATACCGTCGCTTTCTCTGAGGTTTTAGTCGTTTTCGCCGTCTGAGTATCGCCACGCCCTGACTCTCCGCCAACCTCTAACGCCGTTTGCGGAACCACAACTTGGGCTTGGGTATTTGGGGTGAAGCGAACTCTGGCTAAAAGTCCACTCCCAATTTGACGATTCGGATTGGGAATTGTCACTTCTACAGGAATTTGTAAGGCTTCACTATCTGCGGCTGGAGAAATTCGGGTCACTTTTCCGGAAAACAATTCATTGGTAAGGGCGTCTAACTGCACCGTTACCGATTGTCCCACCTGAATATCCGCTAATGCTCGATCTGAAACCCGAACTTCTACTTTTACCTGAGAGAAATCCCCTAACTTCAGCAGTTCACTTCCTGGTGTCACCAAATTCCCCGATTCGGTGACTCGTTCTAATACCACACCGTTAATCGGGGAGGCGAGTAACGCATAGGATTGACGTTCCTTATTTTCAGCTAAAATAGCTTGCTGCGCCTTGACTCTCTCTTGTGCAGCAGCAACGGCTTGTTGTTCGGTGCGAATTTGCTTGAGGGTGGCTTGCAGGTTTTGTTGGGCGGTGGCGGCGGCGGTTTGGGCTAATTCGGCTTCTTGTCGAGAAATAGCGCCTTCTTGTGCCAGGTTTTGGAGTCGTGTCGCATCAACTTTAGCTTGCTGCAATTCTAACCGGGCTTGTTCTGCCCTGGCTTGGGCATTTCCGACCTGGGTTTGGGCGCGGGCGACTTCTGATTTGAGGGCGGCGAGTTCCGCTTGGGCTTCGGTTACAGCCGTTTGTAATAAGGCGTCATCAATCTGGGCTAAAATTTGTCCTTGTTGCACCTGATCGCCAATATCAACCGCTAGCTTCAACACCCGCCCTTCGATTTGAGATCGCAGGGAGACATCCCGCAGCGGTTGAGTGTTACCTTTATACTCTATGGGTTCGACCACCCATCCCGTTTCTGCGATCGCGACATCTACGGCGGTACTGCTTTCTTGTTCCGTACCAGGAGGTTTCGGTTGCGCCCCCACTTCAGTTTGGGCGACAAGATTACATCCACTGAGAGACGGTAGGAGTAAAATAACCCCCAACACCAGAAAACCTGAATAGTTAGTCTGAAGATTTTTCAGATTTAACCCTTTCCCTGGATTACCCAATATCTGACACTTCAGCCCCGTGGGTGGCTGATCACAATGAGACGCTGAATGACTCGCTTGATGCTGAGAGTACACGCTTTTGATTCCAACTAGAGTAAAGTCGCCAAGGCTGATTTAAACTTTCTTCATATATCTACTCTAAATGTTACCGCCTATTAATCACGTTGCCTATCAAAAGCATCGCCACTGGATGAATCAAGCTCTCGCGATCGCCAAATCTGCGGGGGAAGCTGGGGAAGTCCCTGTTGGTGCAGTAATTATTGATCATCAGGATAATCTCATCGCCACTGGCGAAAATCGGCGAGAACGCGATCGCGATCCTACCGCCCATGCGGAAATCCTCGCTCTACGTGCAGCCGGACAAGCCTTAAACACCTGGCATTTAAACACCTGTACCCTTTATGTCACCTTAGAACCCTGCGCCATGTGTTCTGGGGCGATTATCTTAGCGCGGCTAGGGTTGCTGGTGTATGGCGCAGATGACCCAAAAACTGGCACAATCCGCACTGTTGCCAATAGTCCTGATAGCGCCTACTCCAACCATCGCTTACCCGTATTGGCTGGGATTATGGAAACCGAATGCCGAGAGTATTTGAAATCCTGGTTTGCCCAACGACGCCAGCGCGATCGACAATCAACGCTTAACCATGACATTAACAGAACTGTCCCTTCAGTAGACGACAGGGGTTGTCAGACCTCATAAGGTAAAAGTGGAGAGTCGAAACACAAAAAACCCAATCCCTTATGATGCAACTCCAATCCCGTGAACAGAACCAAACCTCCTCCAACTTGGACAAGCCTGATTCAAAGACGGTCAATTCCGCCAAAATAGTTCCCGTCAACTCCAGTGTATCCCCTTTGTTAACCTCCATCCTCTATCCCTTGGGTCGCCGTATCCTCATGCCTCTTTATTTTGGGCGGCTGCAAGTGAGGGGACAAGACAACATTCCCCAAACGGGTCCAGTTATCTTAGCACCCACCCATCGATCACGTTGGGATGGGTTAACCATGGCTTATGCGGCTGGGAAACCTGTCACAGGACGGGATTTGCGGTTTATGGTGTCGCAAGATGAAATGAAAGGATTACAAGGCTGGTTTATCCGCCGCATGGGTGGGTTTCCGGTGAATACGAAACAACCGGGAATTGGCAGTATCCGCCACAGTGTCGAACTTCTGCGTCGTGGCGAAGCCCTAGTTATGTTTCCCGAAGGGAATATATTTCGTCATGGTGAGGTTAATCCACTTAAACCTGGTATGGCAAGAATTGCCCTGCAAGCCGAATCTAATCAACCGGGTTTGGGATTAAAAATTGTCCCCGTTAGCATCCGTTATAGTGACCCTGTTCCTCACTGGGGTTCTGATATTGACATTCAGATTGGATCGGCTTTAGATGTCGCCAAGTATTGCAGTCAGTCGGCTAAAAAAGGCGCTCAACACCTAACCACCGATCTGGAAATGGCACTCAAACAGGTCGATCAAAAGCTAGAAGTAATCAAAGAAGCTGTTTAAGCTAATGTTCCTAGAATCTGAGAGGGATGGGTGATCCGGATTTTGTTGAGATTCCCGTTAAGCGCCTGTTGAGTCAGGGGTATGCGGCGCAGATTCGGGAACAAATTGGGGAGAGGGCGCTGAATCCCCAGGGGTTGCAGATGCAGGATATGCCTCAAGGGACGCATACGACGCATTATTCTATTGTGGATCAGTTTGGCAATGCCGTGGCGGTTAAGTATACGATTAATTCCCTGTTTGGCGCGAAGGTGATGGCAAAGGATACGGGGTTTTTGTTGAATAATCAGATGAATGATTTTACGGTGAAGCGGGGGTAAGGGAATCAGTTTGGTTTGGTTCAGGGGGAGGCGAATCAGATTGAACCGGGGAAGCAACCGTTGAGTTCGATGAGTCCGACAGTACATTTTCGATCCCCCTAAATCCCCCTTAAAAAGGGGGACTTTGATCTACTGTACTTTATTACAGAATTAAGCGCTGTAAGGCAGAAGGCAGAGGGCAGAGGGCAGAAGGGAAGAGGGTTTTAGTTGCTTAATCGTTGTTGATAGTTCTCTCGTGTGTTTGTGCTTGAGAAATGACTAAGTTATTCCTGTACATCACAAACTAAGCGTTTAAACAAAGATACAGAAATAATGGTGGTATTGCCCAAGGTTTGAACGTCTGAGAAATCTCTGTCTCCGGTGATTAAAAAGTTGGCGTCGGCGGCGATGGCACAGGCGAGGAATTTGGCGTCTTTCTGGTCTCTGGGAAAATCAATGTTGATGTTGACATCAATGAATTGGGTGATTTCATCTAATAGTGTAAACCATCTCTGTTTCTGGTCTGGGGTTAACTTGAGCCGACGGCGATTTAAAACCTCTTTATATTCGGTCAAGATTTCGGCTGATACGACCCACTCAATCTCTGGATTGCCCACCACAAACAGAATCACGGCTTCGGGATTCCTATCGGCAATCGCGGCGGAGACTAAAACGTTTGTATCAATATTGTACAGACACGCTATGGCGCGTCTCTACATTTCCCTCCTGTTTTCTGCTTTTGCCTGTGACACACCGAGCGAAGTCGAGGTGTTGCCTTCTTCTAGATGAGTCGTTTTAAAATTTGAATCACCCGATGCAGTTGGTTATCACGGCGAGTTGAAAGGGTAAATTTGTCGGATAAATCATATTCTTTTTGCTGAGGGTCTAGTTTCACAAAAAGGTAATCTTCTCCGGTGGTGATTAAACCATAAGCAGGATTCTCAGTTATGGGGTTAGACATCATGTAGGCGAGGGTTTGGGGTAAAGCTTGCATAACACTAAAACCATAACGTTTGGTTTCTAAAAGGATGAGCCATAATCTATCCTGCATGACTAAAATATCAATGAGTCCCTCTAGGGTTTGGTCTTTGTCTTCGATTTCAATTTTGATGTATTTTTCCCCTTTAATGAGATAGGGGGGATCGTACAAGCCTAATAGTTCTAGAATGGGAGCAATTATAATCAGGTTTACGGTACTTTCGGTAATCGCACCTTCGGCTTGGTAGTAACGATAGCGGGTGCGTAGGCGATCGCACGTTTCAATTTCCCCTAGGCTGAGTTCGGGTAAGGGTTCTAGCCATTCTGGGAAGAAGGTGGGGTTGGTTGTCGGCTGCAATTGAAAGGTTTGATGCGCCTGGTTTAAGTTTGTAATTGCTTTGGTAACACCAATAACCTGGGGCATGGCATAGATTGGAGATAAAGGGGTGAGTTCTCTTGGGAGTTGGTAACGCCTAGGCGTTCTTTTATTCTAGGGGGTGATTGTCAACCTGGGGTGACACCTGTAATGGGCTTGGAAACCAAGTAATATACCGTAGGGTGGGCATTGCCCACCAGCATACCAGTCACCAAGTAATGGGCTTGGAAACCAAGCCCCTACGACGGTTGGGGTGAAACGTTTAAGATTTGATACGAGACTCTTGTCAAATTCCGCTAGGCATTTGTTAGATTAGGATATCTTTTTCCGGTTTTCCCGATGAACTCAGTCCAACTCGGTATCCGCATTCCTACCCATCTTAACCAACGTCTGACTGACTATATTGAACGCACGGGATTGTCGAAGACGGAGGTGGTGATTAATGCGTTGGCGTCTTATATGGGGTGTAGTGAGGAGATTCCCCTGAATGAACGGGTGGCGTCTCTGGAGGCGAAGATGATGGTGTTGGAGGGATTGGTTAAGGAAAAGTAAGCCAAAACCGTTTGATGTGACCTAATTTTGCCCTCTACAGAACAATGGGATAGCTGGTGAGTAACTTCAATGATTTAATCGAAATCTCTGGGTGTGACAACTCATCCCGCCGGGGGGATGTAATTTTTGTCCACGGATTGGGGGGTACAGCGAGGGGAACTTGGCACCCCCAGGAACAGCAAGATGACGATAATTTTTGGTGCGCTTGGTTGGGGGAAGATTTACCCGATGTGGGAATTTGGTCATTGGGGTATGAGGTGGAACCCTTTCGCTGGAAAGGAAATTCTATGCCCTTGTCAGATCGGGCTACGAATAGTTTAGATCTGCTGGATAGTTATGAGATAGGCGATCGCCCGATTATTTTTATCACTCATAGCATGGGGGGATTGCTGGTTAAGCAGATGCTGCGGAGTGCTAGGGATTTTGGTAGATGGAGTGCGATCGCACAAAAGACAAGGGGGATTGTATTCCTGTCTACGCCACATTCCGGTTCAGATATGGCGAGTTGGATTAAGCATATCGGTGGGATTCTGCAAACCACTGTCAGTGTTGAGGAGTTGGAGGCACATCACTCGCGGTTGCGGGAATTGAATCTTTTATATCGCAATGATGACCAGTTTAGCCAAATCCCGATGTTAGTGTACTGCGAAACGCGACCCACGAAAGGGATTTTAGTGGTGAATCAAACCAGTGCTGATCCGGGGATTAAGGGGGTTGTTCCTGTACCAATGGATTTTGACCATATTTCTATCTGTAAGGTGGCGGATAGGAAGAGTCAGATTTACCGCCAGGTGAAGCGATTTATCGATAAGAATTTACCTATCCATTCAGCACCCACTCCAGATTTAACCATTCAACCACCCCCGATTCAAACCAATAAGCAGATGAAACGCGAACAAGTTTTTATCAGTTATAGTCACAAGGATAAAGTTTGGTTAGATAAACTCCAGACTATGCTGAAACCGCTGATGCGGAATAAGACAATCTCCGTGTGGGATGATACAAAAATTCAAGCTGGGGTCAAGTGGAAAGCAGAAATTGAAAACGCTCTCGCCGACGCCAATGTAGCCGTTTTAATGGTCAGTTCTGATTTTCTTGCCTCTGACTTCATTGCTGAACATGAATTGCCGCCTTTACTAGCAGCCGCTGAAAAGGAAGGCGTTAAAATTATTTGGATACCTGTAACGTTCTGTCTGTACGATGAAACAGAAATTGCTGACTATCAAGCTGCACACAACCCAAATCAACCTTTAGATGGTCTGAGTCCAACTGAGTTAAATCAAGTATTAGTCAAAATTTGTAAGCAAATAAAAGCTGCCGCTACTGGATTGTCGCTAAACCCTTAGATGACCCACTGTTAAGTAGTCGGACAAAAGAAAACGGCACTGTATGAAGTTTTGTAATCCTTGTCAGGCATCAGTTGTGGAGAAAGACAATCTGGAGGAAGGGGGGTTTGTGATCGCGTCCAATCAGGGGTGATTCTCCCATCCTTGTCGGAAGGCTCTGTCTTACTATGGGATAAAGCTTGACGCTATAGTCTAGTACATCGGCACGAAAAAACTTACGGTTAATGTCTAAAAGGCGGATTTCCCATCAACTTAAGTTTTTAATTTTTGACGGAAATCTAAATCTTTCTACCTTTAATCCTCGGTTTTTTTGTCGGCATTCGATTGCCCCTATTACCGCCTCAATCAAGTCATATTCATCCTCAAACATAGAAGCTGCTAATTCATCTTCTTTGATTCTTTGCCACTCCATTTCAATAAGATTTAGTTCCGGTGAATAACTCGGCAATAAGAATATCAATAGCCCCAGTTCTGCCCATTTCTCATAATGGCTTTTTGTGAGTTTACTTATGTGTATCGAGCCTTGGTCTTGAACGACTACTGTCAATTTCCCAGTTTTTTCCCATCTTTCTTTAGCTTGAGTCGCTTGCCAATCCATTAATTTTATATAACTCTCACTTCTAAAGCTTTTTAATGCCAGACCATACTCAAAACTTTTTCCCACTTCTAATAAGCCACATATATTTAATCTTTTTCCTTTCTTTTTTGTTTGTTCAATTCTTTTTTGTTCTCCTCTTTTTCCCCAAGTATATATTGGTGTAGACCACAAACTAAAACCTGACTCATCTAAGTATTTCAAGCAAATTTCCCCAGCGGCTTCTGCCCATTGGAGCATCTCTAAGTCCGCCTTCTTTATCGCTCTTGCTTTTGAATCTTGCTTATTCACCAGAGACGTTCTTGTTCTTTTCCAGATATAATTTTTTTTTTGAGAATCCTCCTTAACTGACGCTCACTTAGTTTCACTTTCCTTTCTTTTAACAAAATTTGGCAGAGTTGGCGACTGTTATAACTTCTTGATTCTGTCTCTAGTTTTTTCTCTATTTCTGCTATATCTTCTGTCGTCCATTTCTTTTTTCTTCCCGTTTTGGGTGCATCCCACAATCCGACTAATCCCTTTTCTTCCCATTTGTGTATTGTTTCTCTCACCCGTTGTTTTGACCATTTTAAGTAAACCGCTATTTTGTCCACTTTCCAGCCCCTAGATGACAGTCGTATTGCCGAAGCTCTATCTTTTGTTCTTTGATTAACCTGGCTGGCTCGACTTAATTCAAATAAGGTGTCTTCTTGATGAAGAGTTAAAAATACTCTTAGTGGGGGAGATGACATAAAAAAGTTGCTAATCTCTCTATTCAATTCTCTCATAATTACCGACCGAACACCAACCAATATTAAAAACGGTTATTTCTTGGGCGGCAGTGTAGTCTTAGGGACACATTTTTACATTTACACCAATAAAGTCAGCCTACACATCTAATCCACAACAAGCCATCTGGGACTCTTCATTACAAAACTTCATACAGTGCCGTTTTCTTTTGTCCGACTACTTATCTGCTGACACCGCGTCAGTGGGTCGAGTTCAGGTGTCTGGTTCTCCCCCAATTCAACAACCGATTCAACTGGGTATTCATAACAAACCTATAACTCGGCAAGAGTATCGCAATCGTCAGGCGTTACTCAATCAAGTCAACAACTTTTGGGTCAAAGGAGTTCTAGAAAAATCCCTCTACAATCAGGTGATGATTGAGTTGGGATTGGAGGAACGCCCCGATGCTATTACTAATCATTGGAGTGCCATTATAGAGACGGATGACTCACCTCAACCTCTCCCCGATGGAACTAATATAATTTATATATTTGACCAAATCGGCATAGGTAGAACGCTACTAATTTTAGGAGAACCTGGGTCAGGAAAAACCACAACATTATTGGAACTAACCCGCGATTTGATCGACCGTGCTAAACAAAATAGTAATCTCCTAATTCCCGCTTTTTTAAATCTTTCAGCTTGGACTAATAAACAGCAAAAAATAGCTAATTGGTTAGTGGAAGAACTCTATACTAGGTATGATATTCCAAAGGAAATTGGACAAGTCTGGGTAACACAACAGAAACTTCTACCTTTGCTGGATGGTTTAGATGAAGTAAAGGCGGAGTATCGAGATGACTGTATTGCAGCCTTGAACCAATTCAAGCAGGAGTATTATGGTGCAGAGTTGGTAGTGTGCAGTCGGATTAAAGACTATGAAGCCTTATCTAGTCGTCTGAATTTTCAAAGTGCTGTTTATATAAGATTGCTGACTTTAGAACAAATCTGTGATTACTTGGATAATGTCGGTGGTGATTTGAGAGGGTTGAGGGCATTAATGGAAGAGGACACGGTACTGCAAGAGTTAGCTCAATCGCCGTTAATGCTTAATATTATGACTCTGGCTTATCAGGGGGTAGCGGTTGAGGATTTGCCAAAAACTGAGATAGCAGAAGAACGGCGTAAGCAGCTATTTGATGATTACATTGAGAAAATGTTTCATCGCCCTAATCGTTCAAAAGGCAAGCAAATATACTCAAAATATAAGACGATTCGATGGCTTAATTGGCTGGCGCAGAGAATGGTTCAGGAGTCTCAAACAATATTCTTGATTGAAACTATTCAACCTTATCTGTGGTTGCAAAACATTCAAGATAAATTAGTGTACGGTTTTATATTGGGTTTAAACCTAGGATTACTAAGTTTTATTTTTCTGTATTTGCTAGATATAACAGTTTTTGGATTCATAGGAATCCCTTTGTTTTTGATACTTGGAATGACCAAAGGAAATCAAGTACAAATACAACCGATTGAACTTCTGCAATGGTCTTGGAAAAAAGGATTACATGACTGGTATGCTTTTATCAATAAATCTAAAATTTATAGCTCAAGTTTTTTTATGATTTCTACAGCTAAATTTTATCTGGAGTCAAATTCATATAATCAAATACTCAGGATATTTATTGCTTTATCTGGAGGGTTAATCTCTGCTATAGCATTGACTATATTTATGACAATATCTGTTGGAACATGGCGATTTTTGATGGCTGGGTTTCAGATCAAGAATACAGCCAATACAACTGTTCCAAATCAAGGTATTAAAAAGTCATTTAAAAATGCTATTTTTACAACTTTAATTGGTTGTTTGATTACGGTAGTAATATGTTTACCGTTAATTGGTTTAACCGAACTGCTGCACATAAAACCTGAATCTTTAACTGGACTAGGCATTCTGAAACTAGGGTTGTCGGTAGGACTGATGGTTGGTACAATGCGCGGTTTTTTATGCATAATCCAACACTTTATTTTACGCCTAATCCTTTACTTCAACAACTACATTCCTTGGAACTACGCCCATTTTCTCGACTACGCCGCAGAACGCATATTTCTACAAAAAGTAGGCGGTGGCTACATTTTCATCCATCGAATGCTGATGGAACACTTTGCCCAGATAGAACGTGAACGCTAAACTCCCACCGGATAAAGCTTACAGACAAATACCCAACATCACCCTACCTGTACTCAACCTCATCAAGACTCACCGCTCCCTCATACAAATCAAACAC
Organism: Coleofasciculus sp. C1-SOL-03; assembly: GCF_040220555.1. Lineage (NCBI taxonomy): Bacteria > Bacillati > Cyanobacteriota > Cyanophyceae > Coleofasciculales > Coleofasciculaceae > Coleofasciculus > Coleofasciculus sp. C1-SOL-03. The sequence goes on along the minus strand of NZ_JAVJUO010000227.1, from coordinate 19,531 downwards.
ATCTTGTCCTTGTGCTGTCCGCATGGCTCGATTTGGTTCAATCACCAGCCACCCCAATCCATCGATATCTTGACTATTAACAGCTAACCAACCTGTCGTAAATCCCGTATTCAACAACGCATCAACTTGAAACGCTTCACCCTCGGCTGTAATCAAATCAATCTCAAAAAAAAGCTCACCAATATCGCCAAATCTGCCATAAATCATATCATGCCGCAGGCTCCTGTCTGATTAATTCGGAATGTCATTAGCCAGCCAGTCGGATACTTTTGACGCGCCTTTTCCACCGCCTTATCTTCATCAGCATCAATAAAATAGTCCCCACTATTTGGCTCAATCAGTATAAACCAGTTATAGTAATCCCCAATTAACTCATCCCGGACTCGTTCAAAAACTGGGAAACAGCGTTGATACCGTGCGTTTCGTTCTGCTTTACGTCTTGCTAGTTCTTGCGGCGGTATTGTATGTTGAGGAAATATTCGACCCCGACGTAAGGGGCGCTGGGTTTGCTGCTGAGTCATACTTATTTTTATTGAGATAAGCTAAAACGCATTTAAATTGTGTATTCCCTGTTGCCGACTTACAAAGCAGAAGGGAATAATACCAGTTTAGGCAGATATAATATCAAACACCAACTGACTCTTGGGAAAAACAATCTCAAACTCCGTAACTCCCCCACCTGAGACGTTACCCCAATCGCCCAACGACGGCGCGTAAGCCCCAATCAACACCACCTTATCCTGAAACCGTTGGACAGAAACCCGTCCCCGTAACACATCCATCAGCGAAAGGTTATTGGTGGGGAGGGCGGGTTTCGTTGTTCCGTTATCGGTGAATATCTGAATTTAGTCCCTAAACCCGCCCCTACAAGTCCACCAGAAGACGTTCCACAGTCACGTCTCTACGAGTTTCCCCATAATTCACCGGAACATCGCGAAACAAACCCAACCCCACCACCACGGGATTAAGAGCCAGAATCTGACTCAGTACCTGTGCCAAAAGGCGATCGCTTATCGGATAATGGTCTAAGTCCTGGATATCCGCCTCGGTTATCCCTACAATCACTATATAATTGCTATAGGCGGCGAGAAACGCTTCCGGACTAACCTTTATTGACATACGAAACAACCATTAACCTTAAAAAAAAATTAAGTTTTATTGCTCTTATTTTTAGAAGAGTTTTAACAAAAACTTTAAGCCAACTTGATGAGATTTGCTTGAAACAGGCTTATGCTAGGGTAGTGACTGACTATGGAATCCTAAACTATTGTTCCCTTAGTCAGTAAAAATTAACGCTTAAAGACAAACAAGTATCAGGTTCAGATATCTACACCTGTCCCTAACCTCTCTGCATACCCATGAGCATTACCGAAACCACATCCTGGAACGATGTCCGCCTCGCCTTTAAAAAAATCTGGGGCTATGATAATTTTCGTCCGCCCCAAGGTGAGATTATTCGCAGTATTTTGGAAGGGCGAGATGCACTGATTGTGTTACCCACAGGTGGGGGAAAATCGATTTGTTTTCAACTTCCCGCCCTCTTACAAACCGGATTAACCTTGGTGATTTCGCCGTTAGTGGCTTTAATGGAAAATCAGGTACAAGAATTACGCGATCGCAACTTACCCGCCGCCCTGTTACATAGTCAATTAACCCCGCAACAACGGCGAAAAACCCTGCAAGCCCTGGAAAACCAGGAACTCCGATTACTCTACCTCTCTCCAGAAACCCTATTAAGTGCGCCTGTCTGGGAACGACTCTCTCAGCCTGATCTAAAAATTAATGGATTAATTCTCGATGAGGCACATTGTCTGGTTCAATGGGGTGATACCTTTCGACCTGCATATCGACGCCTAGGGGCAGTACGACCCACCCTACTTAAGTCTAAGCCACCAGGCAGCCAAATCCCGATCGCAGCATTTACGGCGACGGCTGATCCCAGCGCCCAAGACACCATCAGCCAGGTGTTGCAATTACAACACCCCCAAGCCTTTTTAATCAGTCCCTATCGCCAAAATCTCAACCTAGACGTGCAAATCGTCTGGACACCACGAGGACGCCGCCAGAAGATGTTACGCTTCATCCAAGCCAGAAATCGGCAATCGGGGTTAGTTTATGTCCGTTCCCGGCGAGATAGTGAGGAATTAGCCCAATGGTTTGGGGAACGGGGGTATACGACAGCCGCCTACCACGGGGGGTTGAGTTCCCAAGAACGGCGAGAGATTGAACAGAGTTGGCTGAGTGGCAAAACTCAATTTGTAGTGTGTACCTGCGCCTTTGGGATGGGCATCAATAAGCCCGATGTGCGGTGGGTGGTACATTTTCAGCCCCCCCAATTATTATCAGAATATATCCAAGAAGTCGGTCGCGGTGGACGCGATGGTAAACCCGCAGACGCCCTGACGTTGATCAGTGAGCCAACGGGGTGGTTAAATTCAGAGGATAAGCAAAAGCGTCAGTTTTTTGTTGATCAGATGCGATCGCAATACCAAGAGGCACAACGCTTAGTCAAAAAGCTACCCGAACAGGGGGATGTCGCTACCGTCGCCCAGGACTTTCGCCAGGGTGAGGTAGCATTAGCCCTGCTCCACAGTGCTGAACAATTGGAATGGCAAGATCCCTTTCATTATCACAAACACCCATCCCCCGATTCCCGCGCTTTGGCTAACTTAAGTTCTCACCAAGTCCAAGTCCAGAAACTGATGACACAATACCTGACAACTCGCCAATGTCGTTGGCAGTTTTTATTAAAAGCATTTGGGTTTAAAAAGGAGGCGATGGGATTTAAATGTGGACATTGTGATAATTGTCGGAAATAGGGGAGATGAGGGAGATGGGGGAGATGGGGGAGATGAGGGAGATGGGGAAGCTGTAGGGGCGGGTTTTACCATTAACCTGTGATTTTTACCCTGATGTCACTAAACCCGCCCCAACAAAGTGTAATAATTCTTCGACAAATGACAAATGACCAATGACAAATGACAAATGACCAATGACGAATGACAAATGACGAATGACAAATAACAAAATTATTTCTATTTTTCTAAGTACCTTTTTATGGGTAACTGTGTTCTCCCCCCAGCGTCTAAACGCTCAAGGTGAAGAGGGATTACAGTTACAAGATTTTAGTTACTGGGCTAACCTCTGTGCCTCCCAAAAAGAGGCTAGAAATTATGAAGACGCCCTAGAAGCCTGTGATCAAGCGATCGCGTTGAATCCGAATGAACCTCAAGCCTGGATTGACCGAGGTGATATTCAACGGGCATTAGACAATTATGCCGAAGCCGCCGCCTCTTATGGGCAAGTCATTCGCCTAGAACCCAGACATTCTGAAGCTTGGGCAAAGCGCTGCGCGGCAAATATCCAATTGGCAAATTATCAAGCCGCGACAACTGACTGTGAAACAGCCCTGCAACTTGATGAAAACTGGAATCAGGTGACACGGGCTTATGCGTTGTATCATCAAGGGTTAGCTCTTTGGGGACAAGCAGAACGAGAAAAGGCGCTATTTTCCTTTGATTTAGCGGTTCAAAGTAATCCCAATTATTCCCTGGCTTGGGCGCAACGCTGTCTATTATTATCCCAATTTGATCAGACGTATGATGCCCTTAACTCTTGTGAACGAGCATTACAAGTGAATGGGGATTGGGGAAATCGCACTCCCGCGATCGCCTGGACAAATCGTGGTAAAATTCTGGCTCAGTTGGGACAGTATGACGCCGCCCTGGAGTCTTATGATCAAGCTCTGGCGATTGATCCCAAGGATGCAACCGCTTGGACGGAACAAGGTAAAGTTTTATTAATGATTGGTCAACCGGGTGAAGCGTTAACCTCGCAGGAATGGGCGCTGAAAATTAGTCCCGATTATTCGTTAGCCTTAGCCAATCAATGTGCCACGCTGAATCAATTGAGTGAATATGAGGATGCTTTAGCTGCTTGCGATCAAGCGATTCAAGAGGGAGACGGGCGCTGGGGAGACGAAGGGGCGGCGTATGCGTGGAGTCATCGGGCGGATGCGCTGACGGGTAATGGTCGATTTCAAGAGGCTTTGGCATCGGCTAATCGGGCGGTAGCACTGAATCCTGACTATGCTGATCCCTGGAGTAGTCGGGGGGCGACGCTGTGGTTTATGGGACGGTTTGAAGAGGCGCTAGGGGCGACCGAACAGGCGATTGCGATTAACCCCAATTCCTCGAAGGCTTGGTTTAACTATGCCCGAATTCTCACCACATTGGGAGACTATCAGGAAGCCCGTGCTGCGTATCAACGGGCGCTGTTAGGGGATGCGAATGTGGGCGATACCTTGACTTTGGCAGAGATTTGGGTGAATCTGAGTGGCTTAGACTTCCGTCTGGAACGCTATCAAGAGGCGATCGCATCAGCGGAACGAGCGATTGGGATTAACCCAGATTCGGCAGCAGCATGGTATAATAGGGGGCTAGCATTAATGGCATTAAATCAATACCGTGATGCTATAGTCACTTATAATCGTGCGATCGCGATCGATGCCGAGAATGCTGATTTTTGGGCAGGGAAAGGCATTGCGCTGCGGTTTTTAGAGCAATATCCTCAAGCCTTGGAAGCCTTGCAAACCGCATTAGAATTGAATCCATCTCATCCGCAAGCATTGGTCAATCAAGAGTTTGTCATGCAAAAGTTACAAACTCCCAATGGGATGGAGGCTTTACCAAATTCAGGGGTTAGGTAAAGGCAACAGGGAAAGTGACAGCCGATCCAACCAAAAAAGCCGGGACATGACCCTGGCTTTTTTGGTGGCTGTGTTTCGTACCTGCGGGACGTTGACGTCGGCGAAGAAGTCGTTTGCCCAGACCGATGGGCTGCGCGGCTGTTGAATGGAGACGACGCAGACCTTGACCTAGCCGCCGCGTTGGTCGCTGGGCTAGGGGAACACCGGCAGACCGCGACCCGTCTGAAATCAGCTACCCCCCATAACTGCCTGGGCGAGCCCGATGAAGAGCGGTATTCCAATGGCAAGCGCAATCGGTGTGCCGACGGCTGTGGACGAGCCGATGTAGGCAGAGGGATTTGCCTTGGGAATACCGCCTCGTAAAGTGGGCGGTCCTGAGATGTCTGAACTGGAGGCGGCGATGACGGACAGGAGTACGACGCCGCCGGGGCTGAATCCCGTGATGAGGTGGGCAATCCAGCCGAAGAAGAAGCCAATGAGCCCATGCAGCAGCGGCGCCACCAAGCCATATACGGCGTACCACTGAGCCACCTTGCGCAGCTCGCCGATCCTTGCCCAGGCTTCCATACCCAGGATCAGCATCAGGATCGAAAGCAGACCGCGGAATAGGGGATTGTAGAAGCTCTCATAGACACTGTCCGGCTGGGTTAGTATGCCTAGAGCGAGACCGAGCAGCAGTGCCGATAGGGCAGAACCCTGGAGGCTGTCCTTCACGATGGGCCATATTTTGACTCGATTGCTTGCGGTATCGTCCGACTCGCTGGGATATCCGCTTGCGGTAATGGGCTGCTGGCTGCGATACTCCTGCCTGGTGGTGGGATACTCCGGCTCGCTGGGATACCCGCCTGCGGTAACGCTCTGCTTGCTGAGAGACTCCTGCTTACTGAGAGACTCTTGCTTGCTGAGAGACTTTTGCTTGCCGATATAAATGCTGGCTAAGACGATCGCCGTTACAAGTGCTGGGATGTCCATGAAGGGATAGAGTGCGGCAGCCCAGGGCTCGTATTGGATGCCTTCCGATTCCAGCATCGTTATGCCGGCGGCGAGGGTAGAGCCACTCACGGCACCAAACAATCCCCCGGTGGCAATGGCATCCACGGTTCTGATGCCCGGCAGCCTACCCAACGTATTGCGCGAGATGAACACGACAACGATCCCGATTACCACGGCGAACACAGCAGGCAGCAGCATCTCCGCCAGTTTGGCATTGCGGATCGCAATGCCGCCGCTCAGACCGACTTTAATCAGCAGCATGAAGACGATAAACTTATAGATCGCATCTGGAATTTGCAGTCGGCTATTGACGGCGGCAACGACCATACCACCAATCAGAAAGCCGAGTGTCGGGGACTGCAGCTTATCCAGGAAGCGGGTCAAAAATTCGGTCAAAAAATCCACTTTGTAATTCCTCCTTAATCAGATCTTAAAGATAGAGTCATGCCAATTTATTTCCATAAATCTTTAGAGTCCGTGAAGACGGACTTCGTTGTGTTAGCCCCAGATTTCCAATCCCCAGGCAGTTGTTGCTGTTGGTTTCTACTTGGAACTACAATAGAGCCGGCTGCGGAAGCGCCGGCAGTGTACAGAAAGTTCTGACGAGACATGCGAGAGAAATTTGCCATGAATACCTCCTTGCGCCTCCCTTGGCTGGGGGAGTGGTGATTGTGATCAGTGAAATTGGTTAAAAGTTGAAGAAAGCGGGGGTGCAGCGCTACACCCCTACAGCACAGGTATTATGCGAATACCTGTCCCGCAGTACCTCCCATAGATCAAGATCTATGTAAGACCCGAATCTCTATGTGCTTAAGTTTATCTTAAAATCTGCACCAATTTGCATGGAAATGCCCAATTCAAATCATAAGTTTTCCTTTTAGTCTCAGAAAACCCTTATATCTGTGGAGTTGGTGAACAAGCCTTTTTCTTTCGCGATCGCGATCGGCGCACAAGGACGGTACTGCAAACGGCAGAGCCCTCGTCCCTAGTACCCCCTGCAATCTGATGTTGAATGGTGGTCATAGCGCCAAAAGGATAAGTGTTTTTTATAAAATGCTTCCGCTACTCTGAGTCAATCTTTCTCAACAGAGGGTAATGGATTCGCCGATCTTTGGCATAATCTTAAAGATATGGTTCAAGGCAAAACTTTATGGTTTTGCCTTAAATTGTCGTAACAGAACGCATCAAGAGGTAAACCACATGACCCAGAAAGCCAGCAAGCTCGTCATCGTCACGGAAAAGGTGCTACTGAAAAAGGTCGGCAAGATCATCGATGAAGCCGGAGCTACCGGTTATACGGTGGTGGACGCTGGCGGTAAAGGCAGTCGCAACGTGCGTTCGTCGGGACAACCCAGCGTTGGCGAAAACTTCTCGAATGTAAAGTTCGAGGTGCTCACCCCCAATCGGGATATGGCCGTGAAGATTTCGGATGAGGTCGCAGCGAAGTTTTTCGACGACTATTCGGGCATCGCCTATGTATGTGATGTGATGGAGGTACTACACGCGCACACCTTCTGACCGGAAATAATGGGTCGCAAGCCTCCCCCTTCTAGGGGGACTTTTCACGCTTAGTCTTTAATGTGCGGATCAATTCTCTCAACGAGGAGAGCGGGAGTCCTCGGAACCTCAACCAAGTAGGTTCCGAGGAGGGATAGCGGGACGCCGGAAGAATGGAGGCGTCCAACACCTCTCCTATCGCCACGCATAATTGGTAGGTCAAGGGACTCGATCTAAAAATCCCGCCCAATAGCAGTTGAATTTCCCAAATGAGAATTGCTGGGAAAGTGATGAATTATGAGTAACTGATGCCAAACTGGGGTAAACTGGGAGAACACCTTAGTGAATTTTTTTAGCAGAATTTTGTTACAAGCCCTATGACTGTGGTAATTTCAGCAGCTCGTTCAGCGACATCTGCTGCACCAACTCAAGCTCCTGAAAAATCGCGTCAAGTTACCCGCAAGCCTTATCCCAACTATAAGGTGATTGTTCTCGATGATGATTTCAACACCTTTCAGCATGTCCATGACTGCTTGGTGAAGTATATTCCCGGAATGAGCAGCGATTACGCTTGGAAACTGACGAATCAGGTTCACTTTGAAGGTCAAGCCATTGTTTGGGTTGGTCCTCAGGAACAAGCTGAACTCTATCACCAACAGCTAAGTCGGGCTGGATTAACTATGGCTCCCCTGGAGGCGGCATAATTATGTAGAGACTAGGCATGCCTAGTCTGGGAGAGGGGGTAATGATTTTGCACAAAACTGATCGACATGCAATTTAGATAGACAAAAATATATCATGGGTAAGTCCAATGGCGGTAGACTGGTTTGGAATCACTCAACTCACTTACCCGGGTTGATTCCGGTTCTAGAACGTCTCACTAGCTATACTGGGATTCAAACGATTACGCCGGCTGTCATTGGACGGGCGAGAAGTCATCGTCCTCGCTTAGAGTTAAAAGTGTCTGTACCCATTCGCGGTGGATATAAAATTATTGCTCGCTCTGGTAAAACGTTTCAAGAAGTGTTTATTGTTACTGAGTTGAGTAAGCGAGAATTAGAAGGTGCGATCGCGCAAGCCTTGAAAAAAAAGTAATAGTAATCTGTCAAGTGTAGATACAGTGTAGGGGCGGGTTTAGCCGTTTAATTGTGATACCCACTGATAACCTTTAAGCAAAACCCGCCCTCCATCATATCGTGAAAAGTCAATTGTAGGGGCGGGTTTAGCCGTTTCATCTTGATACCCACTGATAACCTCCCAACAAAACCCTCCGTCATCGGTAATATCATTCCCTTTCACCTTGCAACCTTCCTTCTGCCCTCTGCCTTGTCCTAATTTTTACCATGGACTCCCCACTAAAGTAAATGCACTCCAATAATAAGGATGGGTCAATTCTCTATCCGGTAAATCAGCTAACTTTGGCGGTAAAGGAATAATCTGATTCGGAGTCACCAATTGACCATTTTCTACCCGCACCTCACCCCGAATCATCGCTAACTGTGCCTGTCGCAAGGCTTCAGCTTTAATCGGGACTTCTTTTAACTGAGAATAAAAGGTAGTCATTAACCCCAATGTGGCTTCATCGCTAACATACCAGAGACTTCCCAAGGCTGATTTTACTCCCGCTTGTACCGCTAACCCAGTAAATCCTAACTCCGCCTCTTTATCCCCTAAAGCTGTGCGACAGGCACTTAATACCATCAGTTCTACAGGGGGATTACTTAACCCCAATCCTCGAATTTGGTTCAAGGATAGTCTGGTATCCCAAAACTGGATATACGAGTTTTCTGGTTTACCGGATTTAAACTCACCGTGGGTGGCTAAGTGGAGTATACCAAACGGGGTTCGATTGCGAACTGTTTTCAATCTTTGGGGAGTAAACGTAGAATTTAGAAAGGATTCACCCTGCCATAATTTATCAGCAATCGTCGCCAACTCCACAGGGACAGCCGGTAAAGGATTTTGGTCAGTAAATTCAGACGCCCCCATCGCCAACACCTCCAGATTCCTCACATCCACATAGCGCGTATCTGTCAGCGATAAACTCGGCATCAACCCAATACTATAGCGTTCCAAAATAAACCCATTCCCATCATGCAAAACCGCCATCGGTAACGAACGCAACCCCACATCCACAACAAACGCCAAATTATTAATCTCTCGACTCGCCAACTCTGCTTCTAGGGGCGCAATTAACCACTGATAAAGCTGTTGTGACACCGGAAGATAAGGACGAGGAATCCGCACATCCGTCACAGCGCGACGCAATTGTTGACTCATATTCAAAACCTTCTCTCGCGTCGCCCCCGGCACAGCAAATCGCATCACTTCTCCCTCAGCCGTCACCAAAATCAACTCCAATTGTTCCCCCTCCAAAGACAACAAATCCTCCTCAGACATCGCCACCCAACCGTCATCCCCCTCTGCGAACCTCTGCGCTAACCTCTGCGTTCCTCTGCGTTTCCCTAAACCCTTCACATCCCCACCCTTAACTGATGCATTAGTTGGCACAAACATGGCATAAACCAGCGCAGGTTTCACCCCAGCCACCCGTTCAATTCGTTGTAACGTCGCTTGGGCTTGTGCCAAGGTAATAATTGGCGTATCCCCTAACCCCAAATACTCCTCATATTGACTCGTAAACGCCGTTTCAGCTTCAGCCACTGGATTGAAAACCGGGGAACTCGCGATTATCTCACTCTCGTTTGTGATATCCTCAGAGTCATCAGTCTGGGAACAATAGGGTGGACAAGTTCCCGTAATCGTCCGGGTAATAATCTGAATATTCCCCAACGTAAAACTACCCGGAAACGATTCAAATGGAAAAATAGTAAACTCACCACTGCTAATCGCTGCACTTGTGCCATTAATCGTTCCATCTCCCACATCAAACGGAGTTCCCCGTAAACCGCCGCCGTGACGAATTGTAATATCGCCACCTGCAATTCCGCCAGCCGTAGAGATACTGGTAAGACTCCCATTTTGGTCAGTGAAATCGTTCGTAGCGCGGAAAAATTGTTGTGTGGTGATATCAACCTCACTGCCGTTTCCACTACTCCCGCCTTGGGCATTAATCGTGCTAACCTGAATATCACCCCTGGGGTCTAAGGTAACATTACCGCCATCACCAATACTGCCACTGGTATTAATGTCGCCTGTTGTAATCGCCTGTTCTGCTTGAATTACAATATCACCGCCGCTGTTTCCAGAACTATTGAGGTTTCCTGTAGTAACGGTTCCGTTATCGCTGGTTAAAGTAATGTCTCGACTGGGGTTGAAAATATCGCCTGTGGTGATATCTTGGGTTGCCAGTAATGTTAGTGTGGCGTTGTCCTCTCCGAATAACGTTCCGCCCGTGTGGTTAATCGAGTTGGCTTGTAAGGTAACGGGGTCATTAAATGTCGCATCACCCGCCAAGGTGATTACACCAGTATTATTGTCGCGTCCGATAATAAGTTGAGTAAATCCGTTTTGGATACCATTGAGTTCATTAGTATCGAGATTCAAGCGAGTATCATTAATCGTGTTACCAATCGTCATGCCTAAATTGGCGTCTAGGGGTTGGACTTGAAGCAGATTATTTCCTTGAATTGTTCCTAGTCTTATTTCATTAGCGGTGAGGCTGATATTACCCAATCCGCTAGCCGTAATTCCACCATCATCTCCTAAGAAAATTCCTTCGCTGGTGTTGCTAGCGCCGTTAACTATTCCTTCTAAAGTAATATTACCTGTCCCTGTTGATTGGACAACACCGCCACTCAAAAAACTAAACCCACCCACCCAAATTCCATAATGACCTGTTCCGGTTCCCTGACTGGTTCCCTGGAGAAAAATATCACCGTTGATGGACGTAACTCTGGAGTTTTCTTCGATAATGACAATACCCTCATTATTCATCGTTCCTTGTCCACCTGTTCCCAGGAGGGTAATGTTTCCAGTTCCGGTAGATTCTACGCCGCCGCCAGCGACAATGGAAATGCCATCGTTCCCGAATTCTCCATTACTGGTTGCGTCAGTTGTACCTGTAATTTCAATCGCACCTGTTCCTGTTGATTCAACTAAAGCACCCTCTTGAATCGAAACACCGTGATTTTCTTGTCCAGTCCCATTACCACCAGTACCTGTTAAACTAATATCTCCATCACCTGAAGAGACGCGAGAATTTGTCCCAACAATCCTGATTCCGCCATTAATATTTTGTCCGTTTCCACCTGTTCCGTTAAAACTAATTGTTCCTATTCCTAACGATTCCACTACACCACCGTCTGTGACCAAAATGCCGAAATTTTCGTCACCTATGCCAATACCTGTACCCGTCAGATTAATATTTCCATCGACTGACCTGATAATACCTCTACTAATTATCCCCTGACTTCCACTTGCCATCCCACCAATACCTGTTAAGGTAACATTGCCAATTCCAGTTGCTTCCACTAGACTATCGCTATCTAGCCGGATACCATCACCATTTTCATCAGTTCCGTTGCTTGTGCCTGTAAAGGTAATATTTCCGGTTCCGTTTGATTGCACGGAAACATTATTGAAAAGAACAATGCCGTGATTGTCCTCTCCAGTGCCATTTCCCGTACCTGTTAGGTTTATATTTCCATTTGCTGAGTTGATGCTGCTGTTGGTAGTAATAAATATGCCATGGTTGGCATCTGTACCGTTTCCACCTGTGCCTGTCAGAGTAATTATCCCTGTCCCCGTTGATTCCACTACAGCGCTATCTTGGATTGCAATACCAGAGTTTCTTTCTCCAGTACCATTACCACCAATACCTGTAAAACGGATATCTCCATCGACCGAATAAATTCTCGTTTCTGCTTCCTTTATATAGATGCCATAATTAGAACTTGTTCCTATACCACCGATACCATTGAATGTAATATTTCCTTGTCCCGTTGCTTCGACCACACCGCTAATATCAATGCCATAGTTGCCACGAAATCCCAAACCTCCTTGTCCTGTAAAGCTTATATTTCCATCTACCACAGAAATTCTAGAGTTTCTCAGTATTTCTATCCCGGCGGATAATAATTCTCCTGAACTAGCAGTACCGTTTAGAGTAATATTCCCTATTCCAGTTGATTCCAACACACTGTCTAAAATTGTAATCCCGTCGCTGGTAACACCAGAAGTTCCGGAACCGCTAGTGCCAGTCAAGTTGATAGTACCATTTACCGAAGAGACTGTACTGTTATCGTTAACGAATATGCCTGGATTGCCACCCATTCCATTTGCACCAGTACCTTCGAGAAAAATATTGCCTGTTCCAGTGGAGTTAACTAACACGTTATCTTGAAGTCTAATCCCAGTATTACTTCCTCCAGTTCCACTACCTGTACCTGTTAAGCTGATATCTCCATTTTCTGTAGAGATATTGGAACTACTCAACAAGTTTATTCCGAGATTAAAATTCGCACCCTTTCCGCCCGTTCCGTTTAGAGTAATCGCACCTGTTCCAGTTGTTTCTATTACACTACCATCGTTCACAAGAATGCCGAAATTGTTGTCACCACCGCCACCTCCCGTACCCGTAATGTTAATACTACCGTCTCCAGTGGTAATGGTACTGTTATTATTAATAGTAACGCCAGCAGTAGAGGCAGCATTACCTCTACCAGTGCCGATAAAATTTCCACCTCCCGTATCAATCGTGGCATTGGTGATGGCGAGAATACCACCATTGATGTTATCGAAATCAGCATTAAGGGTAACATTACCCCCATTCGTTCTAATGTTCTGATTAACGACAATCTCGTTATTAGCTTGAGCAGTAAGCCCGACCCCGCTGGCACTAATATTAATCGGTGCATTAAAAGTAATAGTGTCAGTCGCTTGCAGAATTACATTTGCCACAGCAGCATTAATCGTGCCATTGTTAATCGTGTTATCTATTCCAGGATCATTAAATGCATCATTTGCGGCGAGTTGATTGGGAGTATTTCCACCCGCGATAACTGTGATATTTTCGGGGTCTAAGAGTAACCTACCCAATTGACCTTGCATCGCTGATAAATTAACGGTACCCGCATAATCTAGATACTGTTTACCCGATATTTCAGTAAAGCCACCATTACCCCTTTCGCTACCGCCTCGTGCTGTAATTGTTCCATAAAATCGGCTGGCTTCATCTGCCCAAACAATTATTTGTCCCCCATCGCCATCGGTTAAAGCATCTGCATTAATGGTTGAATCTTCGCTAACAAATGTGATATCAGCATTGGGAATTGTTCCTTCCCCTTGATAATCCCCACCAATTCTCACTGTACCGCCACCATTGATACTCGATGCGTCAATATTGGCGGAAAGTAACCCTACCTTTTTGCCAATAACATTGATTTCATTGCCAATTGAGGGTGAGGAGGAGGAGGGCGCAAAGCCTTGCGCCCCTACGGTGTCGTCAACGGTGTCGTCAACGGTTTCGCCAATGGTTTCGTCAATCGTGGAAACATCAATTGTGCCAGAAATAATTGCAACTCCTGTTTCCTTTGGCACAGTTATCTGAGAATCCGCCAACTGTACCTCTCCCGATGCGGTAACATCAACCCCCGTCTCTACCTTGTCCGCTGAACCTGTTAATAACTCGGCGACATCTAATGGCGTGATTGGTAATAATACCCCGTCTTGATTCCGAGGCGCAGTAATCTCTAATGACAGTAACTGTCCCGATTGAGAAATCTTCACCCGATTTGACCCTTCAACCGCCGTAATTGTAATCTGTCCCCCTGGTGCAGTTAGTTCCCCGGTGTTAATCACGGTTCCCCCTAATAGAGTTAAATTCTGTCCCGGAGAAACGGTTAAATTTCCAGCATTGATAATTGTCCCCGATTGGGATAAATCAAAGGCAAATTGATTGGGATCTCCTACCAATTGCAAATAATTATTATCCCCAAATGCATTGAACCAAAGATTATCGCCAAAGCCAATCCCTGTCGCGGTTGTGGCGATGAAATCAGCGGGAACATTTAATTGAGCATTTGTGCCAAAAACAATCCCGGCTGGATTCATCAAATATAAATTCGGCGTTCCTCCCGTCACCTGAATCAACCCATTAATCAGCGAGGGATTTTCGCCAACCACTCGCCCCAAAATATTCCTCAAATGCGGATTCGCCAAAAAGTTGGCAATTTGCCCTGTATCTAAACCAAATTCCTGAAAACTGTGGAAGAGATTCGCCTCATCTGCATCCAGACTCCCCCCGGAAATATTAAACTGATTCCCCTCTGGTGTAATCACTGTCCCCGTACCATCAGGGGCGGCGGTAATCGGTTCAGCGTTCGTAGTCGGCGCTGTCTTCGCCACCAACATTAAACCCACAACTAGAAACAACCAGCTAAAGCACCATTGAGCAGATTTCATGGGAGTAAGAGTTAAGGAAGGATCTATCTCAATTTTTTCGCTTGTGCAAGTAATTTTTTCCTGGATGTTATAAAATTATAGAAATCGATAGCTAATTTAGGTTTCGTTAATTTTAATTTACGTCTGAACGTTTTCCGGATAAGAGTTGTATCGGTTATGAATAGCAGAACTATTGGCGGGCATAAGTAATATCACTGACGTGCTATAGTGTCAAGTAAAAATTGAGGAGAGGGCAATCCGACCGTCTGTAGGGGCGGGTTTTACCGATAACCTGTCAGCCAAAACGGGTAACTTTTGTAAACCCGCCCTGTTTCTAGGGTTGTTAATTAATGCAAGAAACCTGAGTCGGGGCGGGTTTAGTCACATCCGGGTGTCACCGAAAAGATAGTAGTGAAACCCGCCCCTACACAATTCAACACTCGCGTTGCGCCACATGCCGTGACAAGTCAGACCTATTAACATGGGGTAAAAAGCAGATATCATAAACCTTAAAGCCTTCTGTTTTTTACCTTTTTATACGATAACCCACTTATGTCAAGCGAATTTAACTTCTTTCAACATTGGTATCCCCTCTCCCCGGTTGAAGATCTCGACCCCAAACAACCCACTCCCGTCACCCTTTTGGGGTTGCGCTTGGTGATTTGGAAACCGCCGTCCTCACCAACCTATCGTGTTTTCCTCGATCAATGTCCTCATCGGTTAGCACCCTTAAGCGAAGGGCGCGTTGATGAAAAGACAGGGAACCTAGTATGCAGTTATCATGGTTGGCAATTTAATTCTCAAGGCATCTGTACTCAGATTCCCCAAGCCGAAAATCCCCAACTCGTGACCAAGAATCAAGATAATATCTGTGTACAAACCCTTCCCTGTTGCCAGGAAAACGATTTACTTTGGGTGTGGCCCGATGCCAATTCTTCTGAACTAGCGGCGGCTACTCCTCGCCCCTTGTCGCCTCAAGTTGATGCCAGTAAAGGGTTTGTTTGGTCTTCGATGGTGCGTGACTTAGACTATGATTGGCAAACCTTAGTCGAAAATATTGCTGATCCTAGCCATGTTCCTTTTGCCCATCACGGTGTTCAGGGGAATCGGGATCAAGCCCAGCCCATTGCTATTGAAATTGTCCAATCAACTGCCAATCGAATTGAGGGTAATACTGTCGGACGTTTTAACACAAAAATGACATTTGAACCACCTTGCTATTTGGAATATGCTATTAGTTTTGGCGACAAAGGGAAGCAGGTGGGATTGGTAACCTACTGTATCCCAGTTGCTCCCGGTAAATCGCGGATAGTCGCTCAGTTTCCTCGTAATTTTGCCAAAACATTATCGCGGTTAACCCCTCGCTGGTGGAATCATATCACCGTCCGCAATCTGGTACTGGATGGGGATATGATTTTGTTGCATCAACAAGAACGTTTTCTCCAACAACGCCAATCAGTGGAAAGTTGGAAAACGGCTTATAAATTGCTAACCAGTGCCGATCGCTTTGTGATTGAGTTTCGTAAATGGTTTGATAAATACTGCCAAGGCACTCTACCCTGGAATCAGGTGGGGCTAAATTCTTTAGATACAATCTCTATCAACGATAACCGCCAGGAGGTGCTGGATCGTTACCGACAACATACCCAGCATTGTCGTAGCTGTAGCACCGCTTTGAAAACGGTGCAGCGTTTACAAGTTGTACTTTTAGGGGGCTTTGTGTTAACAGTTTCTGGCGTTGCTTTACTTCCCGATGCGTTGCGCTTGCGTCTGGGTTTACCGTTAATGGTTATGGCATTTTTGGGTTTGGTTGGATTCACTTGGCTGAAAGTTTGGCTAGAACCCCGATTCTATTTTGTAGACTATATTCATGCTCAACGATAGAGGGTTATCTGGTTTTATCAAGCATTGGTATTCCACTTTTTAGATCCCCCTCTTTCCTTTTAGATCCCCCTCCCGTCCCCCTATTAGATCCCCCTTCCGTCCCCCTTCAAAAGGGGGAGACCAGATGTTGCTTCGCTTTTTGTTCCATAGGGGAGACCAGATGTTGCTTCACTTTTGTTCCATGGGGGAAACCAAAGGAG
Source organism: Coleofasciculus sp. C1-SOL-03 (assembly GCF_040220555.1). Classification (NCBI taxonomy): domain Bacteria; kingdom Bacillati; phylum Cyanobacteriota; class Cyanophyceae; order Coleofasciculales; family Coleofasciculaceae; genus Coleofasciculus; species Coleofasciculus sp. C1-SOL-03. The sequence continues at coordinate 2,905 of NZ_JAVJUO010000227.1, read as the reverse complement.
AAACTCGTTTGTGTAGCATCAGTTTGAGGAGAGGGCGACCCGATCCAATTGAGTGGATGAGAGTTGTTAATTTATGCAAGCGGGTCGCCCCTACAGACGCCTTACCAATGACGAATGACGAATGACAAATGACAAATGACAAATGACCAATGACCAATGACCAATGACCAATGACCAATGACCAATGACCAATGACCAATGACCAATGACGAATAACAAAATCCTTTATTTAATCGCCGCGTCATTTCTCTTCTGGCTAGGCGGTTCTCATCCTTCCCCAGCAGAAATGATTGATCCAGCTATGTTATCCGGGGATATCCGTTTAACCCTGAAACGTGGGGTATGGAAAACCTGGGAAGGGGAACCCGTTTATCAGGATATTACCCTCGATTTAGTCTGTGATGCGAATACGTGCGATCGCGAGGTGTGGGGATTTGCGCCAAAGTTCAATCAGGCGGATCATCAGGGAGTTCTCCAGACAAGTCAACGGGGACGGTTATGGAATCTGGATGTGCAGATGCAAATTTATCCTGATCCTTGGCAATCTTTGGACGGACAAGGGGATTATGATATCCAAGTGCGCTTACATAATGATAATCAACTGATTGGCACTTATTCTGGAACAGTAAATGACCAACCTGTCAAGGGAGAAGTCCAGGGAATCATTCGTCCCCATTGGTCAAAACCGGTGGCAAATCATCGTCCTCTGCGCCCCCAAGAACATCCTCGGTTAATTTTTCGCCCAGATCAACTTCCCCAATTGCGTCAACAGGCTAAAACGCCCAGGGGTGAGGCGATTCTGGCACAGTTGCAACGGAGTCTTGATCAACCCATCTATTATGATGGCTATGTACCAACGGGGGGCTATCACGCGGCTGGTTACTGCTTCCTCTCCCTCATCCAGCAGGATCAAGCCGCTGCTGCAACCGCTTGGCAGATTACCGTCAATTCCATGAACCAACCCGGACGCCGTTTACTGGAACATTCCACGGTAGTTGCAGGCGTGGCGTTGGCGTATGATTTGTGTTATCCGGCTTGGAATGAGGAACAGGTACAACAGGTAGCCGATTGGTTAGCGACTCAAACCGCCCTGCTGGTGAAGGGAACAAAAGGTGATGGTTGGAATCCTAACCCGGCGAGTAACTGGAATGCGAGGGCGCGAGGGGCGGCTGGGTTAGCGGCGTTGGCGCTACTGGAGGAGGGGGATGTAGAGACGTGGCGTTGGCTGAAAGTGGCAGAACGAAATATTAAACGCTATCTTACCATTGGCATTGGCGATCGCGGTTTTGGGTCTGAGGGGGATCATTATAGTACCGAACCCTGGTTTCTCACGGTGATGCCCTTTTTACAAGCGTATCAGACTGTATTGGGGGAAGATTTGGTCACGCGATCGCACGCGGCTTGGTTTCTACCCCAGTATGTAACCCGGATGGTGGGTGAAGATGGGGAAGTGGCGATTCCCAGCTATGGGCGTCATCGCTTAAGCCCCACGGGTTCTATGTTTGCAGTCGGATTGGGGATAGTCCCGGAACGGCTGCTACCAGGGGTAATCTGGTTCTTTAACCGTCATTGGGGGAGGAATGGGGATAACAGTTTTGGCATTGAATTACCCCATGAAGCGGCGTATATTTTCGCCGGATATCCTCAAGATGTAACCCCCCAGAACCCCGCAGACGTATGGGGGCGGGTAGTGGTGGATGAACAAAAAGGGTTTTTTGTGTTTCGCAATCAGTGGCGAGATGAGAATGATTTTGTCACCAGTATTTTTGTCAAGCGAGAGAAACCCAGAGGTGGACATTGGTCATTTCCCGATGCGGGAAGTTTCCGGATTTGGGGCTTAGGAGGGCGCTGGGCGACGGCGGGAATGGCATCTGATGGGACACAGAGGGATGAAAATGTGGTGTTGTTACCGGAAAAACAGGCGGGAAAGACGGCGAAACTGACGGGATTTCTCTCAAGTGCCGATGGGTCAGGTATGGTTAGTTTACAACACAATAACTGGTTGCGATCGCTCGCAGTAGATTATAGTGGTGCATCCGGTGTACCGGGGTTGTTTGTCTTGGTGGATCAAGTGGTTGACGCCGCAGAACCGGATCAAACCTGGATTATGCATACCCAGAAAAATGTGACGATTCAGGGTCAACAGTTTACCCTAGAGGCGGAATCGGGGGCGACGATGCAGGGGACCTTTATTACACCTTCTGATGTGAACCTAGAATTTATCCCCAGTGAGACAGGGGGAAGGATTCAAGCCACAGGGCGCGATCGTTTTATTGTGGTGATGACCGTTCAATCCGGTACAGCGCCTGATGTTGAGGTTTTAAGAACTGGATTCAATCCCCAAATTCAGGTGGAAAACCAGACTATTGAAATAATAGAGGATAAAATCGTATTGAAATCGCTAAAAGAGGGTGCTAACTAGCTGAATTTTATCCGGATAGAATTTATTCTATCGCGAATAATTTCAGCAGACTTGTTTCACGAGTGTCTTTTAGGATTTATTGTTATGATGTCTGGTTTTGTAATAATTGCCATGTATGCCCTGTTTTGGATGTGGTTCTTTGGCGGCTTTGCACCGAAGAAAAAACCGCCAGAGAAAAAGAAAACCCCAGAACAAGAGTTAGGAGAGGCGCTGAGTAAATATTTGGCGACCTTGAACAAACCCGGAGATGCCAAATAACAGCGGGTGTAGGGTGTGGGGTGTGGGGTGTAGGGTGTGGGGTGTGGGGTGTGGGGGTGTACTCATAAGGGTAGGTTTTTTAAGTTGGGGTGGAGGTAAGACAAGGGAGACAGGTAGACCAGTAGACAAGGAAGAGTGAGAACGAAAAATCGGGCGTTTCGGCTTTTAGAAGTGAGTTTGACATAAGACATAAGACATAAGACAAATCACCACTCAACAATAACT